>NZ_JACKZS010000019.1 GCF_014222285.1 Nostoc sp. UCD121 | reverse complement strand
AACTTATGTTTTTATACTCAAAGTAGTTTATTAAAAATTACATAGTTCCAGAAAAGATATTTCTTCAAAAATTATTTTATTAATACAAGTTCAACAAATGAAATCATTTCATGATAATGAAACCCCCCGCACGGGAATACTAAGACATAGAAACAAGAATTATGAGCATATCCCGCAATGTTAGTAGTATTAGATACATTATATGCGTTTCCTGGCTATCACATCACCGAGCAAATATACTCAGGTAGTAAAACTCTAGTTTATCGGGGCATTAGAGAACAAGACCAAAAACCAGTTGTTCTCAAATTAATGCGGAATGAATATCCTACGTTCGCGGAAATCGCCCAGTTCCGCAATCAGTATATCATCACCAAAAACCTCGATATTCCTGGCATACTCAAAACCTATAGCCTAGAAAGCTACCGTAACAGCTACATCTTAGTGATGGAAGATTTTGGCGGTATTTCCCTGCAAGACTGGCGGATAGAGAACAAGGAAAAGAAGGAAAACTGTCTTTCTCTCAATGAGTTTTTCAACATTGCGATTAAAATTGCTTCTACCCTTGAGGGACTACATCGCGATCGCATCATTCACAAAGACATCAAGCCTGCCAACATTTTAATAAACCCTACCACAGATGAAGTAAAAATCATCGACTTTAGCATTGCCACCCTCCTACCAAGAGAAATTCAATTTCTCACGAATCCCAACATCCTAGAAGGTACTCTGGCTTACATTTCTCCAGAACAAACTGGAAGGATGAACCGGGGTATCGACTATCGCACTGATTTTTATTCCCTTGGTATTACCTTCTTTCAACTCCTCACTGGACAGTTACCCTTCACGACTAAAGATCCGATGGAGTTAGTTTACTCTCATATAGCTAAACAACCGCTAAAAGCCAGCCGAATTAATTCTAAGATTCCGGCAATTTTGTCTGAAATGATCGGTAAACTAATGGCGAAAAATGCCGAAGACCGCTATCAGAGTGCTTTGGGGTTAAAGCATGACTTGGAGGTGTGCCAAAAGCAGTGGCAAGAAACAGGAAATATTGCACCCTTTGAAGTAGGAATGAGGGACATCTCAGACCGTTTCGTAATTCCTGAAAAACTCTATGGTCGCCAAGGTGAAGTTGAAACTCTACTCGCTGCTTTTAAGCGTGTAACAGAAGGGGCAACAGAAATGATATTAGTCGCGGGTTTCTCTGGGATTGGCAAAACTGCTGTGGTTAATGAAGTCCACAAACCGATTGTGCGACAGCGTAGTTACTTCATCAAAGGAAAATTTGACCAGTTTCAACGTGACATTCCCTTATCAGGATTGGTGCAAGCTTTTAGAGATTTAATCGGGCAACTACTCTCAGAAACTGATGCCCAAATTCAACAATGGAAAGCCAAAATCCTGCGGGAATTGGGTAAACAGACTCAGGTAATTATCGATGTAATTCCTGAACTTGAACAAATTGTTGGTAAACAAGCTCCGGTTACAGAACTCTCTGGCAGTGCTGCTCAAAATCGTTTCAATTTATTGTTTCAAAAATTCATTCAAATCTTCACAACTAAAGAACATCCCCTAGTTATATTTCTTGATGACTTGCAATGGGCAGATACCGCCTCTTTAAAAATAATTCAGTTATTAATGTGTGAAAGTATATCATCTTCTTTGGCAGAAAATGCAGAAGATATGTATGAGAATCAGGGAGGTTTATTGTTAATTGGTTCTTATCGAGACAATGAAGTTTTCAAAGTAGATCCGCTTTATTTAACACTACAGGAAATTGAAAAAACCGGAGTAGCTATTAATACAATCACTTTAGCACCTTTAAATCAGGGTGATTTAAATCATCTCATTGCTGATACTCTCCATTGTGCTGAAGTAGTTGCGGTTCCTCTCACTCAGATGGTGTTTGCCAAAACCAAAGGCAACCCATTTTTTTCAGTCCAATTCCTCAAGTCTTTACACGATGATGAGCTAATTGTATTAAACTTCGATATTGGTCATTGGCAGTATGATATTTCCAAAGTTAAAGAGTTAGCTCTCACAGATGATGTAGTAGAATTTATTGCCCTACAAATAGAAAAATTGCCAATACATAGCCAAAAGGTTCTGAAACTAGCTGCCTGTATTGGTAATCAATTTGAATTAAAGAATCTGGCGATCGTCAACGAAAAATCTGTAGTAGATACAGCATCAGATTTGTGGCAAGCCTTACTTGAGGGACTAATCTTACCACAGACTGAAAATTACAACATCTTTGCGAAAGAAAATACTAATCAAGAATTCATTGTTCATGGAATAGAATCTATAGAATTTTCCAGTTCTAATTTACAACTACCTAAATATAAATTCGTACACGATCGGGTGCATCAAGCAGCTTATTCTTTGATTCCTGAAGAACAAAAAAAGCCAATTCATTTAAAAATTGGGCTACTCTTATTGAACAATATTCCTGTTGTAGAACAGGAAGAAAAGATTTTTGAACTTGTCAATCAGTTTAATATTGCAGTAGAATTCATCTCCCCTCAAACTAAACGAGATGAACTAGCCCAGATGAATCTAACTGCTGGACGTAAGGCTTTAGCATCAACAGCTTACCCTACTGCCCTTAAGTATTTAACTACTGGTATCCAACTGCTCGCAGGTGATAGTTGGGAGACGAAACATCATCTTACCCTGGCTTTATATGAGACTGCGACAGAGGCAGCATACCTGGCTGGCAACTTTGAACAGATGGAGGAATTCGCAGAGGTAGTGTTGGTACGTAAACCACTGTTAGAAAAAGTAAAAGTTTATGAAGTCAAAATTCAGGCTTATGGGGCGCAGAACCAAGCACTGGAGGCTGTAAATACTGCACTAACCTTTTTGAAACTTTTGGGAGTGGAGTTTCCTGAACATCCAAGCCAGTCTGATATTCAGTTAGCAATGGCAGAATTAACATCAAATCTTAATGGCAGGTGTTTTGAGGATTTAATTGAACTACCACAGATGATAGAAGCCCAAGTACTGGCGGTGATGCGTATCCTTTCCAGTGCAATTCCTGCTGTTTATCAAGTTGCTCCCGAACTGTTACCACTACTTGTAATTAAACAAATTCAATTTTCTCTCAAACACGGCAATACTCCCTTGTCAGCCTATGCCTATGTTAGTTACGGAATGATACTCTCTGGAGTAGTGGGAGATATTGAATCTGGTTATAAAATTGGAAAACTGGCTTTAAATCTATTAACTACGTTAGATACTAAAGCACTCACAGCCAAGATCCTTGTGACATTTAATGCCAATATCAGACCTTGGAAGGAGCACGTTAGGGAAATATTAAAATCTTTAATAGAAGCCTACTCTACCGCACTGGAAACAGGAGATTTGGAATTTGCGGCATATTCTCTCTACACTTTTTGCTACAGTGCATATTTTATCGGACAAGAACTGACAGAACTGAAACATGAGATAACAACCTATAGCAATACTATCAGTCAGCTTAAGATAGAAACAGCATTTAACTGGAGTGCCATCTATCGACAAACTGTTGTGAACTTGCTAGGAGGTGTGGAAAATACCTGTCTTTTAATTGGTGAATCTTATGATGAGGAGAAAATGCTACCGATTCATATTGATACCAAAGACAGACTTGGACTTTTACATTTATATTTCTGCAAGCTTCAGTTATGTTATCTATTTCAGGAATTTTTGGAAGCAGTTAAAAATGCAACTTTAGCAGAAAATTATTTAGATGCTGGAATAGGACATCTAGTTGTTCCTACTTTCCGTTTTTACGATTCTCTAGCTAGGCTGGCAGTTTACTGCGATGTTGAAGAGTCTGTACAAAAACAAATCCTGAGAAAGATTGTAGTCAATCAGGAACAGATGCAGTACTGGGCGAATCATGCACCGATGAATTATTTGCATAAATTTTATTTAGTGGAAGCGGAGCGGCATAGAGTTCTGGGCCAATATATTGAAGCTATGAGCAATTACGATCGCGCTGTTTCCTCTGCTAAGGAATATAAGTACATTAATGAAGAAGCTTTAGCAAATGAACTTGCTGCTAAATTCTATCTACAGTGGGGCAAAGAGAAGATTGCACAAATATATTTAATTGAGGCTTACTATAGTTACGTTCACTGGGGAGCGTTAGCCAAAGTTGACGATTTGGCAAAACGCTATCCCCAATTACTCACTTCTATATTTCAGCAAGAAAAACTGAATATCCATTCTAGAGAAGAAAGCACTTCTTTCTACAACACATCTATATCATCTTTATCTACCCTGAGTAATCAACAAACTGTTATTGGCTCTAAGACAAGCATTTCGGATTCTCTGGATTTAGCAGCATTCATTAAAGCATCTCAAGCGCTCTCTGGGGAAATCGAGCTTGAGCGACTACTTTCTACTTTGATGGAAGTTGTGATGGAGAATGCAGGAGCATCTAAATGCGCTTTAATTTTGAGCGAAGGTGATAACTTAGCATTAACTGTTACGGCAGTTTTTTCAGGTTCGAATTTGGAGCATATCTACACTGAGTTTCCATCAACTTCCCTAGAGTCAAGCTACGATGTTCCCATTACTTTGATTAACTACGTTAAACGCTCCAGAGAAATCTTTGTGATCGATAATGCAATGGCTGCTTCCTTTTTAGCAGCTGATAGCTATATTATCAATGAAGAACCCAAGAGCATATTGTCTATACCTATTATTAATCAAGGCAAATTGATTGGGATTATTTACCTAGAAAATAATCTGACAACTGGAGTATTTACACGCGATCGCGTAGAAGTACTCAAACTCCTCACCACTCAAGCAGCAATATCCCTAGAGAATGCTATCCTCTACAAAAATTTGGCGAAAGCTAAAGAAAGTTTGGAGGAATACAATCATACCCTGGAAGAAAAAGTCCAGGACAGAACACAGGAACTTAATGACAAAAATCACTGTTTAGAACAAACTCTACAGGAATTGCAACGTACCCAGATGCAATTGATTCAAAGTGAAAAAATGTCTTCTTTGGGACAAATGGTGGCAGGAATTGCTCATGAAATCAATAACCCTATTAACTTTATTTATGGCAATATTAATCATACTAGTGAGTATGTCCAAGACTTGCTGGATTTGGTAGTTGTTTATCAGCAGGAATATCCTCATCCTTCGCCTTTAGTTGAGGAGAAAGCTGAGGAGATTGACTTAAATTTCCTAGCAAAAGACTTGCCAAAGATTCTAGATTCCATGAAAGTGGGGAGTTCGCGTATCCGGAATATTGTTTTAGGATTACGCAACTTCTCTCGCCTAGATGAATCAGAGATGAAGTCTGTAGATGTTCATGAGGGGATAGACAACACCTTAATGATTTTGCAGCATCGACTCAAGGAAAAGAGCAATTTTACTGAAATTGAAGTCATCAAAGAATACGGGGATTTGCCGGAAGTTACTTGTTATCCGGGTCAACTCAATCAAGTATTTATGAATATCTTGACTAATGCAATCGATGCTTTAGAAGAGTCATTTGTTATTGATTATCCCTCATTGGTAAATGACAAGGAGCAAATAACAAAGGACAAAGGACAAATTCGCATTTATACCGAACTAACAGATTTCAATACCGTGAAAATTAAATTTGCCGATAATGGCTCTGGCTTCCCAGAAACGCTACAACAGAAAATTTTTGACCCATTTTTTACTACCAAGCCAGTAGGAAGCGGTACGGGATTGGGGTTATCAATTAGCTATCAAATTGTAGTTGAAAAACATCAGGGTAGTTTAACATGTAATTCCACCCCCAAAGAGGGAACTGAATTTGTAATTGAGATTCCCATATAATAATAGGAGTGCAAAGCCTTGCACTCCTATTAGTGATTTATCTCATTAGTTTTGAAGGGATTGTAAAAATTTGTAATCCGCGGCTCTGGTCTTTGAAGTTGAGTGATAAATTTCTCAACACAAATTTCTCAAAATTAATGCGATAGATTACTAGTAGTTTGTTAATACCAATTTGATGAGTTTGATAAAATTTGTTTCTAAAACTCATCAAATCAACTATGACAGACTACTAGCGAACGGATCTAGTTGTCATATTGTCTAAAGACTTTTGATGTACACGCTCTCCTGTAATTGTTATCTTGATTCCCTTAGCAGGCGTAAGTGTAAAACCTCGACGCTGTAGTCTCTCTGGTTGATTATCAACCAAGGCAAATTGATAGTGTGACAAGATTGTTGCCAATACTAGCTTCATTTCAAATATGGCTAAAGCCTCGCCAATACAGCGACGAGCACCACCACCAAAAGGCAAAAATTCATAAGGAGAAAATTGCTGCTCAAGAAAGCGCTCTGGCTGAAACTGCTTGGGCTGGGGATATAAATCTTGACGTTGGTGAGTCAGATAAATGCAACCAACAACTACCGTACCAGGCTCTAAGCGATGTTTTAGTAGTTCAACAGGTTCTTGCACTACCCTTGGCAAAGTCAACATTACCACAGGAGTAATCCGCAAAGTCTCATTACAGACAGCCGTGAGATAAGGCAATCGGAAAATGCTCATGGGGTCTGGTGAATCACCTAAAGTATCAAGTTCCTGAAGCAATTTTTCATGGACTTCTGGGTTTTGGTGAATCCAGTATAGTGCCCAAGCCATTGCCGTTGCCGTAGTTTCATGCCCAGCAATCATCAGGGTGATCAACTCATCGCGCAACTCTTGATCTGTCATCGGTTCATCAGCCTCATCCCGAGCTGATATCAGCATGGAAAGGATATCGATGCGGCCTAGATCAGTTTGCTGTAGGCGTTCAGCAATCTCAGCATAGATCAATTCATCTATTTGCTGCCGTCGGTGCAGAAAGTTTCCCCACGGACTCCAAGTTCCTAAATCCTGTTGTAGAAATGAAAAAAAGAATAGGCTAGAAGTAAGTGGTGACCAAAAGTCGTCCAAAAAAGATCCCAGTAGATGCTTAAGTTTTTGGCAACGTTCTCCTTCATACATGCCAAAAACAGCTTCTAAGATGACTTGCAAAGAAATCTCCTGCATTGTATTACGGGCTGAAAAGGGCAAATTTTTTGGTACTTGACTAAAAACTTTTTCGCTAAGGTTTGAGATTAGCTGACCGTAAGCTCGCATTCGCTCTCCATGAAAGCCCGGCATCACAAGTTGTCGTCGCTGTTTATGTTCAGCGCCCTCCAGCAAGAAAACTGAATGTTTCCCTACTAAGGGTTCGACAATTTTGTTCACCTCAGCAACAGCAGCAAACTTCTTTCTATCGTTGGTTAAAATTTCTTGGATTGTTTGAGGGTGGTTCACAAAAACTACGGTATCCCCAAAACCAACTATCCTAGCAGTGAAAATGTCAGGATATTGTTGAGCCGCTTTTTCCATGTATCCAACAGGGTCACTGACCCATTGAAGCTTTTGCAGAAAAGGGGGGGTTTTGAGAATATTTGGTAGTGGAATTTGTTTTTTCATCTCGAAATTATGCCCCTAAGTGAAACGGTGAAATTTGCTTATTTGAAAGTTGAAAATGAACTTCACAGTTAACTAGATCCAGTTTCTCTATCGTCTCATAGCGACCAGTAAGAGAATACCAATTAAGATTGCCACTAATCCAGGAGTGCATTATTGATATATATTTTGCCAGTTCCACATCTAGCTCTTCTCCAAAAGAGGGAATAGATGCTTCTAAATCTATCAAAGCTTTGACCTTTTCATTATGCATGTCAGCAGCATGATTAATTGCTTTATTCAAAGGTAGTTGCTGTAGATAATGTAGTACCAGTACTAGATTATGAACATCACCACTGTCCATTTCCCTAGATGCTGAAAAAACATCATTACACCATGCAAGAATATCAATTGTGATCACTTCTATTTTTTTCACAATTTCATTATTTCTTAAAACATCAGAGAGCATGTAATTATTGCAAAATTCACTTACCGTCAGGAAAAGATATCCTCCCACACTGAATCTTCTGCACCTCATATAAGTGTCAATATCAGGTACAATCCCTTGGGCACGAATAGCTGCTTCCTCTACACATCCGTGGCAGTATTGCTCAAAGCAGTAGAGGAAGTAATTGAACCATTTTTCGCTCGTTCTTTCGCGTGTTCGTTGTCGCAAATCAGCCAAGGCATGATTGATGGGTATGTCTTCCCTCGTTGGTTCTGATCCTTTCAATATTTCCATAAATCTTTGCTGAAAAAGTTTGAGCGCTTCCGGTTGTTTTTTGAACTCTGACATATCGCATTGATCATCCCAAATAAACACCCAGCTAAGCCAGTCATTTCCAATTTTAAGTTCTTCCAAATCACAGTTTGGATAAGCACTTGCAGCTAATAAAAAAAAATTAGATTTGCAAAAATGCTTATAACTTGATTTATTATTCAGGAGATTGAAACGCATTACCCACTCAAGAGCATACTCTTCTAAGATATCAACATACTCATTGATATGAGATGAAAATGGACAATATAAATTAGAGGTAAGTAGTTCCTTCATAAAAATATATTAGTTATAAGTAACGAACATGAATTACGGAAGAAGAAAATTAATAGACTCATATAGAGCCTATATAAATCTTTTTGAAATAAATTCAGATTAAAACTATACAATCCACAGCATGGAAATGATATTTACGTTGCTTTAATTGGTACGTAAATCTATCTGAATATTTCAAAACTTAAGCAGTATTGTTAAACTTTCTTTGAAAGAACATAACCGTTATTACACGTAATTATATTTTTTATATAAAAATAGTAATCTCAGAGTTTATTGATAATAAATACTGTTGACTAATTGAAAAAATTAACTTATGTCATTAACTAAATTGTTCTGAGATATCACAATTTTATAAAAAGACAAGGGTAATAATGACTAATTTTAGAGCGATCGCCTTCATGAAAGAGGAGCTTCGACTCTAGTGAAAGTGCAGATTTGTAGTTGATGGCCATGTTGGAGCGATCGCTCCCGTATTCGCATAGAGCAATTTAACCTAAGAATGTTGCTGTTATCAGAGTTTTTGGGAACTATATATATGGTTGTCAGAGGATAAATTTGCTAGTCACTTTGCAAAATCGATGTGACTTCGCTGCGATCGCAGGTAATAGTAAACAATAAACAAGGAGCTAACTTAATTTAAATACATGAATTACAAGCCATACCTACAAATGCTTAATCTCCCAGAAGATAGTTTAATTTTAGTGGTGGATGATACCACTACAAACTTAGAAATTGTCTTAGGCATATTAACGAATGTCGGCTTTAAAGTTGTTACAGAAAATAATGGAAACAGGGCAGTTCAACAGGCTGAAGATATACTGCCCGACTTAATTCTCTTAGATGTAATGATGCCAGGAATAGATGGATTTGAAACCTGTCAAAAGCTGAAAGAAAATTCAGTTACTTGTGATATTCCAGTAATTTTCATGACAGCTAACTCGGATACTAATAGTAAGGTGAGGGGTCTAAGTATAGGCGCAGTTGATTATATTACTAAACCCTTTCATGAAGAAGAGTTGCTCGCTAGAATTAAAACCCATCTACAATTACGAAATCTTACAAAAACTTTAGAGAAACGAGTCGCAGAAAGGACAGCAGCTTTGTCTAGGGCATTAAAAGACCTACAAGAGTCTCAACTTCAGCTTGTACAGACAGAAAAAATGTCTGCTCTTGGTCAATTAGTAGCAGGAGTTGCTCATGAAATTAATAATCCAGTTAGTTTCATTCATGGCAATCTCGGACACGCTTCAGTATATTTCCAAGACATGGCTAATATTATTAACCTCTATCAGCAGTACTATCCCAATCCAGTAGCAGAAATTCAAGAGGAAATTGCAGGGATAGATTTGAAGTATATGCTTTCTGATCTACCTAACTTAATTTCTTCAATGAAAGAGGGTGTGCAGCGCATTCGTAATATTAGTACTAGTCTGAGAATTTTTTCTCGTGCAGATAGCGATCGCAAAGTTTCTTGCAATATTCATGATGGCATCGACAGTACAATTATGATTCTCAAACACCGCTTAAAAGCATCCGAGAACCGACCCGATATTAAAATAGTTAAAAATTACGATATTTTGCCAGATTTAGAATGCTTTATCGGACAATTAAACCAGGTATTTATGAATTTATTAGCTAATGCTATTGATGCCTTAGAGGAGTCTAATATAGGACGAACTTATATTGAAATTGAAGAAAATCCTAATGAAATTCTGATTCAGACCACTCTTACGGAAGACAATAATCATATTTTAATTCTGATTAAAGATAATGGGTTAGGGATGTCGGCTGATGTCCAGGAAAAAATCTTTGACCATTTATTCACCACTAAGGCTGTAGGTCAAGGTACAGGATTAGGGTTATCAATTGCTCGCCATATTGTTGTCGAAAAGCATGGAGGAACCCTGGAGGTAAATTCAGAACTTGAACACGGTTCAGAATTCATCATTAAACTTCCTATTTCCTAATCATACTAAGTGATGTTATCGGAATCTTTATGTTTAAAACAGCAGTAGGCCACAGTAACGATCCAGATTCTCTGTCAGCAATTGAAGAAGTTCTTCAGCAATGTGTCAGTTCCCTTGGAGGAGATATACCAAAAGCTGGGATTCTTTTTTCTGCAATTGACTTTGAACATGCTCTCATTTTGCAGCAAATTCATCAGGCTTTTCCGGGGATTGAGTTGATTGGTGGAACAACAGATGGAGAAATTTCTTCAGTTTTAGAATTTCAGCAAGACTCAATCACCTTAATGTTGTTTTGCTCAGACGAAGTTGAAATTAATGCAGGAATTGGACGCAAAGTTTCAGGCGATCCAATTGCTGTAACTAAACAAGCTGTACAGCAAGCCAAAGCAAAAACTACTGAAACTCCAAGGCTATGTTTAACTCATCCAGAGAGTCTTACAATTAGTGGTGTATCTATATTGGATGGCTTAAAATTAGCTCTTGGTCAAAATGTGCCGATATTCGGTGGTTTAGCAGGCGATCAGTCCAGATACCAAAATACATATCAATTCTTTCAAACAGAAGTATTAAGTGATTCTGTACCAATTCTGCTTTTTTCTGGCACAATATTATTTTCTCATGGTGTTGCAAGTGGTTGGCATCCTATCGGTCAAATAAGCCAAGTGACTAAGGTAGATAAGAACATACTCTATGAAATAGATGGTAAGCCAGCTTTAGATTTTTATCATCATTATCTAGGTTTACTTCCTCCTTCAATAGAATATCCTTTAGCAGTATTTGATCAGAATAGAGACAATTTTTATATAAGAGCGCCAATTGCTTACAATCAGAAATCTGGTAGCATCACCTTTTTTGCAGATATTCCTGATCGAGCTGTAATTCAAATTGCGGAAGCATGTTATGAAGATATTTTGGCAGCTTCCAAAGCATCATTTATGAATGCCTTAAATAATTACCCAGGTGCAGAGCCAAGTGCTGTTTTATTTTTTTCATGTGTAGCTCGTCGGCAAATACTTGGTACGAGAACACAAGAAGAGTATCAGAATACGAAACTCTGTTTGACTTACCATTTACCTGGGTGTGGATTTTATTCTTATGGAGAAATTGCTCCTATAAATGGAATGAGCCAGACACAATTCCACAATGAAACTTTTGTAACTTTAATTTTGGGAACTCGGTAGAATTTTATGGAATTTTTGGATTACCAACAAGAAAATAAGGAACTAAAGAAAGCGAATAGAATTCTTCAAAAGCAATTAGAGCGTTCTGAGGTAGATCGGGTAAAACTAGAAGAGACAAATGAAAAAAAAGAATATTTGCTCAGAAAAGTAATTACTGAATTAAAAGAATATCAAAACAATCTAGAAGAAAGAAGCCATGAACTAGAAATGATGCTTCTTAATCTTCAGATAATGCAGAATAAGATGTCTAGTTTGGGAAGTCTTGTTGCAGATGTAGCCCATGAAATTAACAATCCACTTGGATTTATAGAAGGTAATCTGACTCCAGCTCAAGAGTATATTCAGAATTTGTTACATTTGATCGACCTCTATCAGGAAACCTATCCTCAAGCATCTCAAGAAATTCAAGAAATAATCAAAAGAATGGATTTAGAGTATGTGCGTGAGGATTTACCTAAACTAATTTCATCAATGAGAGAAGGCACTAATCGCATTTCTAATATTAGCAGTAGCTTGCGAACTTTTTCCAGAATAGATACAGAGCAAAAAGTTTTATTTAACCTTCATGAATGTATTGACAACACTCTTTTTATTCTCAAGCATCGGTTGAAAGATAATAAGATTCGTCCTACTATTCAAGTAGTTAAAAGTTACGGTGATATTCCTCCCATACCATGCTTTCCAGGACAATTGAGTCAGGTATTTATGAATCTTTTGGCAAATGCAATTGATGCTTTAGATGAGTCGAATTCTGGATTGGGTTTTGATGAAATTAAGAAAAGTCCCAATCAAATTATAATTCATACTGCTCGAAACAAAGATGAGAATCAGGCTTTGATCAGTATTCAAGATAATGGTGTAGGAATGTCGCCGGATATTCAGCAAAAAATGTTTAGTCATTTATTCACAACAAAACCTGTGGGGAAAGGAACAGGATTAGGATTATCAATCGCTTATCAAATAATTGTTCAAAAACATAGGGGAACTCTAGAAGTAAAATCTGTGCTAGGAAAAGGTTCAGAGTTTATCATCAGCATTCCCATCTTTTAAAAGAGGAAATCTATCAATTATTCAAATTAATCTTATTTAAAATAAATGTTTAATTTAAAATTAGGCGATTTGGGACTAATATTTGTGGATCATAATTGGTAATTAACTACGCTTTTAGAAGAATAAAATTAATTTATTGAAAACAGAAAACCTTTATCCTGATTGTAAGTGACCTGGTTTATTTGCAGAGTGAGAATTGGATTGAAGCTAGAAGACACTTTGCAAAACCGGGAACTATCGCAACGACAAGATTTATAAATTGTGATCGCTATCACAATTTACTAGAAACACAAGCAAGCACCAAATTCTTTAAAGAAAGGTATCAAGCAGTTACTTTATGGTCATTTTGGGGAACTCTATAACTGTAGTTCCCCAATTGTGTGCTGAAAATCTATGACCAATGCACTTAATCATTCGATAGCTACGCTTAATGTTTCTTTAGAACGCGATATATTTTTACGTACACTCATCAGAGAATTATCTGGCACTTTGCAGGATGTAGTTGGCTTAGAAGAAGCTTCTGGATTTATTAGTGTAGTTGGTGAAAGGATGGCTACGCAGCTTGACCAAGATTACAAATCTGCTCTGGAAGTCTCCAAACTTTCACGTAAGCAGGTCGCTGATGTCTTGATCGATTTAAAAAAACGCATTCAGGGCGATTTTTATGTTATTGAGCAGGATGATGAAAAAATTGTCTTTGGCAACCGCGTCTGCCCATTTGGGGAAAAAGTGCTTAATCGCCCTGCCATGTGTATGATGACTTCAAACGTCTTTGGGACGATCGCAGCTAATAATCTGGGATATGCGAAAGTAGAATTGCAAGAGACAATAGCACAGGGTGCTTCTGGATGTAGAGTTATTGTTTACTTAAAATTTACAGAAGAGGCAGAAGATGCAGAAGGTCGAGAATACTTTAGGGGACTAGAATCTGTGTAAACTCTGCCTCACTAAAATAACCATAGGATACAAGCTTGAGTGCAGATATGTAAATTAGAATCTAACCCTGAAATGGGAAGCTCCATGACTCCTGAACAATTTCTTGAATTTGCCAGAGTTTTACCAGAACCTTTGCTCCTGGTGAGTGGAGAGGGTCAGTTGTTAGCGACCAATCAACCAGTAGCAGATATGCTGGGATTACGTCGTCAGGAACTGCGGGGAAAAATGCTTATTGAACTTGTAACTCAGGCTACTGACGATGTTGTAAAGTACCTGCAAGCTTGTTCAAGTAGTAGAGCAATGGTTATTGGCTCCTTGACTTTACGAAAGAATGATGGACAAACGCTAATATGTCGTAGCCAAGGAGCCGTTATTCAACCTTGGTCTCCTGAATCTTCAGCTTTAATTCTCTTACGTTTAGAAAATAGAACTTTAGCCAGCAGTAATTTTGTTCTCCTAAACCAGAAAATCGATGAGTTAGCAAAAGAAGTTCAGAGACGTAAACAAGCGGAGGAAGCGCTCTGGAAAGCTAATCAAGAGTTAGAAATTCGGGTTGAGGAACGGACAACTGCTTTACAAGAAACATTAAAGGAACTACAACTGACCCAAACTCAACTTATCCAAGCTGAGAAAATGTCTAGTTTAGGTCAGATGGTTGCTGGTATTGCTCATGAAATAAATAACCCTGTCAGTTTTATTCATGGGAACCTCCACCACGCCCAGAAATACACTCATGATTTACTGAAATTGGTGCAAATTTATCAACAAATTTGTCCAAATACTCCTCTAGAAATCAAACAGGAACTAGAAGAAATAGACTTAGATTTTCTGATTCAAGATATAATTAAACTCTTCCAGTCAATGACAGTGGGAACAGAGAGAATTCAGGAAATTGTTAAATCACTACGTAATTTTTCGAGACTAGATGAAGCAGAACTTAAAACAGTTGATATTCACGAAGGAATTGATAGTGCTTTAATGATTTTGGAACATCGACTGCAAGCTAGGCATGAGTACCCACAAATCAGAGTCATCAAAAAATATAGTCAGCTACCTAATATAACTTGCTATCCTGGTCAGCTTAACCAAGTGTTTCTGAACATTCTTGCTAATGCAATCGATGCACTGGAGACGCTGGTGGGAAATTCACAAACAACTGACAATCAAAAGATGATAAATAATAATCCCCAAATTCAAATCACAACTGAAGTAATCGATGACAAATGGATAACGGTTAGTATTGCTGATAATGGTTTGGGAATAAATGAACAAGTTCACTCAAAGGTATTCGATCCATTTTTCACTACTAAAGCTGTGGGTAAAGGCACGGGACTAGGACTATCCGTAAGCTATCAAATTATAGTTGAAAAACATGGCGGACAACTTACCTGTTTTTCTGTTCCAGGAGAAGGTGCGGAATTTGTGATTAAGATACCTGTTAACTAATTTTAGGACTTAAGTAAGTGAGCATAAATAATTGTCGTTGGGATAAGGCAATAGGCAATAGGCAATAGGCAATAGGCAATAATTATAAGGGTTTTAGCCTGGTTCATTTTTATTTATATAGTTTGATTTTATTGTGCCACTTACTTAGCTAGAACACTTATAGGGGCATTGTTTTGCGTAAGTCTTATAGGTGCATTCTCATGCGGAATTGGTATTATAGAGATATTAAAAATGCCTGTCTGCTAATTAGCAAACAGGCGTGTCTTTGAATGCAAAGTTATATTGAGAATCGGTTAAATCTTAGCGGTAGAATCAACCGAGGGTTGAGACTGACTAACCGAATCTAACTTTGGCAAAAGCAGCAGATTTTGTGCTTCTACATGACTGTTGATTGTTGCTTGCAAAAATGGGGTATTGGAGATGGAATTGTTAGCCAATGTAAACAGTGGATTTGACAAAATCCCTGCTAGGGAAGTGGCAATTAATGTTACCACCAACCCGACTTGCAAAGGTCTTAGTCCAGGCAAATCCCAACGCACTTGTGGATAATTCTTTACCGCGTCGGACATTTCATGGGGTTCTTTAACTACCATCATCTTAACTACGCGAATGTAGTAGTAGATAGAGACGACAGTAGTAACTAAGCCCAGCAAGACTAGCCAATAAAGTCCTGCTTGCCAACCAGCCCAGAATAAGTAAATCTTGCCGAAAAACCCAGCTAATGGTGGAATACCACCCAAGGAAAGCAGGGCAATACTCAACCCCAATGTTAGGAGTGGGTCTTTTTGATATAAGCCGGAGTATTCGGCAATCTGGTCGGTTCCTGTCCGCAGTGAGAACAGGATGATGCAGGTAAAGCCGCACAGGTTCATGAACAAGTAGACCAGTAGGTAAAATATCATACTGGCATACCCAGCTTGTGTGCCAGCAATCAAGCCAATCATCACAAACCCAGCTTGGGCAATGGATGAATAAGCTAGCATTCGTTTCATGCTGGTTTGGGCTAGGGCGACTACGTTACCCAAAATCATGCTGAGAACTGCTAAAGCAGTGAAGACAAATCTCCACTCGTCTGCAACAAGAGGGAAGGCTGTTGTCAGCAAGCGGATGGCTAGGGCAAATCCAGCTGCTTTGGAACCAACAGATAAAAAGGCGATGACTGGGGTGGGAGCGCCTTCGTAAACGTCTGGTGTCCACTGGTGGAAGGGTGCAGCGGAGATTTTAAAGCCAATACCTGCGATCGCAAAAACCAGGGCAATCACTAAACCTAAAGATTGTCCCAGTTTCGCTGTGGCAATGCCATTAGCGATCGCACTTAATTCAGTTTGTCCTCCAGATAATCCATACAGCAGCGATACACCGTACAAAAATACTGCTGTACTGGAAGCTCCAATTAACAAGTATTTCAGTGCCGCTTCATTGGAGCGGGGGTCACGCTTGGTATAACCTGTTAGCAAGTAAGACGAAATACTCAGGGTTTCTAGGGAGATGAAAATCATCACCAACTCACTAGCCCCGGATAAAAACATCCCTCCTAAAGTAGCACTCAGCAAAATAGCGATGAATTCGGCTAAAGGAGTGCCGCTTTGATCGACGTAGCGAATTGACATCAGTATAGTCACAACCGCAGACAAGGCAATGATGCCGCGAAAGACAATACTTAGGTCATCACCATTAAAGCCACCGGTAAAAGAGATGGGATTAGGATTGTCCCATTGAAAATATAGGGCGACAATGGAAGCAAATAAACCTGCGATCGCTAGATATCCAATCCAGCGTGCGGATGTACGCCCCAAAATCAAATCAACAATCAAAACCCCCAAGAGGGTGAGAATAACAATCCCCTCTGGCAAAATCGTTCCAGCGTTCAACTGGGATGCAATATTAGCAAAATCCATGATATGTATAGGTTTTGGCGATTAGACATTAAGGCTAACTCTGTTCACTCTAGCAAGTTTTCTAATCCCCAGACTAGCTGTTTGAACAAGAGCTTAACAGCTTGGGTGCAGATTGCGACTGCCTACGGCACGCTGTTCGCGTTCGCACCAACTTCACTAGCTTACCAGCAGGTTTCCTAGTATTTAGGAATTAACCTAAAAACTTTCCTACTTGTTTTTTAAGGCGTGACCTTCAGTGAATATCTTGATTACATAGATAATGATGCCGCAGGTGCGATCGCTATCTACAAAAAGCTAATTAATAATTAATAAGGGCACAGCAATGCTGTGCCCCTACAAGATTCATAACTTCTAACTTTATTAAAAACCGACTGATGGCAGCTGACCTTGTAACGACTGAAATTTAGACGGAACGCAGTTTGCACAATTGCAACCAACTCCATCGCTAATCGGATTGGATGTTTGAATCAAGTTCAGTATTGTCGGTTCAGGAATTTGTTGTGTAGATACTACGGTAATAATTTGTGTACCATCTAGAGATTTTAGGCTGGATGCATTTGCTGGGTTAACTACCAGCATAATGGATACCAGGAGGGTAGAAAAAGCAAGTAAAACCAGTTTGACTATGTTCATAAATTTACACAAAAATACCTTTGGTGATACAGCATAACCAATAAATTGCCGAGCTTCAACTTTTAACTACGCCCGAATCCTTGACCCCGCAAAACCTTTGACCAAATAACCAATTCGCCTTGCTCACCACCTGCGGCTAGTAACTTACCCTGGGGATGCCAAGCTAAGGTCGAAAAACCTCCTGAGACACCTGTGATAATTTGGGATACTTCTTTAGCTTTGTTCCACAAACATAACCAGCCGTCAGCAGCAACAGAAGCGAGAAGGAAACTTTTAGGTGCAAAGGCGATCGCATTAATCACACCCACATGATTAGTTAATACTCGTGCTTCCCAACCTAAAGTATCATCCTCTAGCTTTTCCCACACCACAATACCTTCAACACTGGAAGATGCCAGTATTGGCGCACCCACTTTAGTCATAGCTTCTGACCATGCCAATTGGCGAATTTTACCAGGGAAGCCGCGCATCACCCAAGGGTCAGGATTGTTCCATTCTAAAACGGTAACACTACGATCCATGTTGCCAGAAGCCAGGAATTTACCATCAGGCGACCAAGCCATAGCAACGCTGACAGTTGTCATATCTAGGTTGTATGGTTCTTCATCCCAGTTTTGACTATGCCAAATTTTGACACCTTTATAACCACTAATGGCTAAGTATTGTCCGTCAATGCGCCAATCTATACCCAATACGGAAGAGTTGTCGAAATTCAGGGTTACAACAATTTCACGAGTATCTGCATCCCAAACTTGGACGTAACGCCCCAAACTAAAAGCCAGTTGGTTACTCGTGTAATTCCAAGCTAGCTTGTCAACCCATGCGGGGGCATTTTCCAAAGTGGCGATTAATTCAGTGTCACGCCAAATTTTTACTTGTCCATCCTGTCCGCCAACAGCTAAAAATTTTCCATCTGGGGAAAATGCGAGACAGTCTACTGATTTACCGTTACCAGCTTGTAAAGTTGTAAGTTCGCCATCATTCCACAGAACGACTTCACCGGCGGCGGAAGTTGCTGCTAAAGTTTTACCTTGTGGCGACCAAGCGATCGCAGTTACATAATCTGAAAGTGTCCCGGAATAGTGTTGTTCAAATTCCTTAGATTTGGTTGTGGAGTTCATATTTGTAAAGGGGAATGGGGAATGGGGAATGGGGAATAGAGAATGGGAAATGGTAAATTCCTTACTCCCCACTCCCTATTTAAGCTAGACAAGCGAGAAAATCTTGCTTGAGTTTTGCTGCATCAAGGTTGCGACCGATGAAGACTAGTTCGTTTTTGGGGGTTTCGCTTGGTTTCCAGGGGCGATCGGGTTTGCCATCAAATATCATGTGTACTCCTTGGAATACAAATCGATTCTCTTCTCCAGCAATATTTAAAATGCCTTTCATCCGAAAGATATCTGGGCCTTGGGTACGCAGTAACTCCGAAAGCCAAGTGTTTAATTTTTCTCCATCGACTGCGCCTGCTTCTACTAAAGCCACAGAAAAGACAGTTTCATCGTGTACGTGGGCATCTTCGCCTAAGAAATCTGGATCAATTTCTAATGCGCGTTCTAAATCAAAGGCTTTTACACCTAATAAAGCATCCATTCCGAGTTCAGAATTTTGGGTACGGTAGATTTTTGCGATCGCATTCATCGCCCGAATCCGTTTTTCTAATTCATCTAACTCTTCTGGCGCTACTAAATCTGTTTTATTAAGTAAAATTACATCAGCAAAGGCAATCTGTTCTTGTGCTTCGTCTGCATCCCAGTGCTGCCAAATATGTTTGGCATCTACCACTGTCACCACTGCATCTAGAGATAGTTGGCTTTGTAAATCTTCATCCACAAAAAATGTCTGAATTACTGGTGCAGGATCGGCTAATCCAGTTGTTTCAATTACTAAATGGTCAAACTTATCGCGTCGCTTCATCAAGTTACCAATGATGCGAATTAAATCGCCGCGCACTGTACAACAAATACAGCCATTATTCATTTCAAAAATTTCTTCATCTGCATCGATAATCAATTGATTATCAATACCCACTTCCCCAAATTCATTGACAATCACAGCAACTTTTTTGCCGTGTTCGTAGGTGAGGATGTGATTGAGTAGAGTCGTTTTACCTGCTCCCAAATAGCCTGTAAGAACAGTAACGGGAACTGAATTGTTGATTACGTCAGCCACCATACTCTAAATTCCTCTTGTCTCACCTTATGGATAATCATTATCGCCTATGATAAATCTTTTTATATTTTTGTGCGAACTTGCTATTATTTTGGGTTTCACCAAAATAGTCACATAATTTAATCAAAAAACATTTTATTTTTATGCATCTGTAATAAGTAATAAATATTCATAACTTGGGGTAGCTAGTAGCAATATTGCATACAAGCCAACCCATTCCTGCGGGGAGTCGCAGGTTAGTACCTTAACATCTCCGCAGAAAGCATGATAATCATTATCACACAGAAGTTATATTTTGATGAAGACTTCCCTACTAACATTGGGGAGGAAGACTTAAAGCCTTTCTCCTACGAAGCTACAGTATACACACAGCGTTTTGGTGTGAAGATTTAATTTTCTGGGGATAACAAAAAATCTTGAACTACTTCTAAAACAACTGCTGGGTATTCTTCATGTAGTCCCAGAGAACCAGGAATAACAACGCTTTTCACTCCTGGTAAAGCTACCAAAGCGTTCATTTCTTCTCGTGATTTAGGAGGACTGGATTCCCCAATTACTACCATGAGCGGTACAGTTAAAGACTGCACAAGTCCCAGAAAATCAGATTGTTCGTGTACAGCATCGAGATTACCAGTTACAAAAGCAGCAGATGCAAATCGCGCTCCTGGTTGTTGAGTTGTTTGCCACTTCTTCTCGATGAAACTGGGTGTAATTTTAGCTGCGTCGGTAAATACATGACGACGATACATCAAACTTAAGAAGGATGGGGTAGTGTTGAGTTTGTAGAGAGCTTGACCAAGTATAGGCGATCGCACCAATCCTCTCACAATGCCAGCTATTTGCTGACTTGCCCCCATTGTCGGCAAAGGCCCACGCCAAGTAGGAGCCAACAATACAATTTTTGAGAAAGCAGCATGTTGTTTGACAGCTAATTGTAAAACGTAACTAGCAGCATGACCAGCCGCTACTACAGTAATGGGAGTATTAAAAACAGCTTTGACAAAATCTTCCAGAAAATGCTGATATATTTCCGGTCGGTAATTCAAGCTAGGGCGAGAAGATTCACCAAATCCAGGCCAATCTATGGCTAAAACTTGAAAATTGGGAGCTAGTAACTTGGCAAGTTCGCCGACTTCCAAACGCGTCGAAACACTGCTGAAAGATGGTAGTAGCAACAGCGGTGAACCTTTACCGAGGGTTTCATAAACAACGCGCAATTGCTGATTTTCAAAATTCCAGAGATATTCTTGAACTACTCCACCAAAGCCAGTAGCAGCAGAGGTAGATAATACATTAGTTGACATGACACTAAATTTTGGTAGTTGTACCTTATTTGTCATTTGTCCTTTGTCCTTTGCAAATGACCAATGACCAATGACCAATGACTAATGACCAATAACCAAGTTTAGCTAGGCAAATCTAACTTACATTCCAACGCTTTTTTTTGCATGGTTTTAAAAATATTGTAAAACCCATTAGCGCGAGAAGGTGTCAGACTAACGTTTAAGCCTGTTTCTTGAATAAAATCTGGGGTAAGTTGGACAATTTCAGTTGGCGTTAGTCCCTGTAATCCTTCAACTAGCAGCCCTACTAATCCTTTGGTTAACTGAGAATCAGACTCGCCCTGAAACACAACCTTACCGTCATTCAAAGCTGCGGTGATAAAAACTTGAGACACGCAACCAGGAACTTTATTTTCGGGTAATTTATCAGCTTCTGGGAACTCATTAAGCTTCTGAGCATACCAGATTAGCTGTTCGTAGCGCCGCTTCGGTTCGGAAGCGCGTTGAAAGCGCTGGACAATTTTAGCAAGCGCAGGTGGCAAAGAATCTAGAGTTGAGGACATAACAGAAGCTGCAAATGATCGGTCTTACCTTGAGTGTAAATTATCTGGAGAGCGATGCCTACGGCGGGCTATGCCTACGCGCCTCTGGTTCTTTTGGCAGTATGAAGCTAGCTATTATTGACTATAACTTGTCAAATCCAGATAATTCCTGCGTAGGCGCAACCCGCCGTAGGCATCGCACTTATCTTCAGTTACCTTTTTAATGCGTCTAACCGCAAAAATTTAATTTTTTTATACGCAGGCTTTAACAGGAACTTTATACAAGTTACGTTGTATCAATATGTACTTACAAAAATAGCTGCAAGTAGCTTTTAACTAAGCAGCCAGATGATAATCAACAATTAAAAATTAAAAATCAAAAAAATTCTGACTTTTAATTTTTAATTTTTCTTCCTTAAGGATTAGTTCGTAGTTTGTGCAGCTAGCATCTGCTTCAGCTTTTCTAATTCCGAAGCCCAACGAGGATCTGGACGAATAGCGTCTGAATCGGTAGTTGTTGTTGTGCTGTTGTCGCGGGAGCCGCCGCCACCGCCACCACGACGGGGCTTTTTAGAGCTTTTCTCCCGACGGCTACCTTCTCTACTTTCTCTATTAACAGCAGGAGTGGGCGTACTACTACCAGCCAGACTAACTGGTTTAGGAGCTTGTTCGTCGCCCTCTTCACCCTTTGTCCGAGGTAATGCCTTTTCTAGCTTAATGGCAGTGTCTTTAAACATCTGACCATTATACTTTTCAATGATTTCGTCAGCTTGTTCGTCATTGTTGACGGTAAGAAAACCGAAACCACGGCATTTGCCTGTTTTGCGGTCTTTAATTAATTTAGTAGTTACAGCTTCACCTTCTGCTGCAAAAACTGCTTGTAAATCTTGACGATCGATTTCTTCTTTAGGCAAATTACCTATATATAGGCGAACGGACATGAACTATACCTCCAGAGTTAAATGAACATGGCAAGGCGAGAAAACAATCACTTGGCTTTGGCTTTTAATTTAAATAGATGCTATTGACCAAGACTGCCATCAACCAATTTTTTGCTCGAAACTGTCAACCTATACAATACAGTTTTTCGTCGGGATCAAGCTTGTTTAATCCAAAGGCCCACACAATGGTGAGCTAATAACACCTTAATTCTAAGAATTGTAAATTTAATAGCCTATTGCCTGCTAAAGTACACGCTTTCTTCCATGCCTTTTTCGCAGAATCAAATACCATTCCTTACATTACCACGGTATTTTCTACGTAGCTAGTTTAGCGCATACATTTCTAACGTTAGTATTACTGGATCGTAACATAAAACACATTTTTTTATTCAAGGGAGCATAATTTGAAACAAAAACCAGCCAATGGCTGGTTGATTTCCTGCTGTGTTGGGAGGATAAAAAGGTATGGAGGGGGGAAAAGCATCCGAATTCATGACTAAGCTGTAGTGCTGAGTTATGTTGGCTGCTATTGTTTGTGTAAATAAATGTAACACTTTGAAAGATAATCTGCAACTTTTGTTTACATTCCGATTTGTCAGTTGTCCTTTGCAAATAACCAATGACCAATGACCAATAACTAACCAGTCAGAAAAACGTATGCGCCCAAAGCCTGTGCTGCAACTGCCAAAAAAGTAGACCAGATGGGATGAGGGCTATGAATAGTTTTACCACTTTGAGTTTCTAAGGTGTGGACATCGATCCAAGGTGTTGCTCCTCGCCGGAACCAACCTGTGACGATAATTTGCCGACCGATTAGATCCTGGTGATTCACTGACTGTCCTAGCCAAGAAATGTGGTGTAATTTCACCAAGCCCGTGCTGGATTGGAGGATTAAATCTTGTGCTAGGGAGTTGCTAGTACCTTGACGACCTAATAGTTTACCCACCAGGCGCACGCTGACGCTATCAATAGGTAAGGCACAAGGGTCAGCTAATAGGTTGGGTAGGTAGTCATCAGTTTGCACAGTGGCGGATTTGATGTCAGGGAAAAAAGAATTAATCCGCATTACTGTACCGATGCTAAAGCCAATTAGAAGGCAGCCTGTAATGAAAGACCAATCTTCATATATCCACTTTAGATTTAAAAACTTGAGTGCGAATGCTAGTTGCCAGGTTAGCCAGACCAAAGCTGCAAACAGAAATCCTAAAGGAATTCCCAGCCAAGGAGCGATTTGTAATAAGAAAGACTGACGCTTAACTCTTGATGGTTCGCTAGCAAAATGTAGTTCGGTGTCTAGATGCCAGTGACGGGCTATTTTGCAGAGGCGTTCGATGCGATCGCCCATCAAAGAATGGCTATTATTAATCGTAAACCATTGGCGGTAGGGATTAGCAGTATCCCACTTCAAAAATGATTCAAAAGATAAATTGCTGGCAATAGTGCCCAAAGAAAGGCTCTGTTGATGGCTAACTGGTGTCAATAGATTTAAGCTTTCTAGTTGCCAACTGGTCTGTTCTTCTTTTTGGATATCAGCTGCAATGCCAATGGAAATTTTGAGTAAAGCGCGAATCAGGGCGTTGGGATTACCGGTGATTTCAGATGCGACGCGATCGCTATAATAAAGCCGCAACCGCGACAACCACAATCCAGTCCCAGTTAGCAAAGCCCAAAGTCCATAAACGAGACTAGCCAAAATTGTCATCGGCCAATGCCAAATCCCTGATATTTTGTCTCCCAACTTTGATATTTGCTGATAAAGCTTATAAATTGGTAGTGTCACCAGCAGCAACAAAGACATCACAGAAAAATCCCAGTGAGCAATGTGCCCTAGCTGCGTGGCGTAAATAATCGCGATTTCATCATCTGCTAGTTGCTCTAACAGCCCTTGACTCACAACAATCCTGGCATTACGTGGTAAACTACCGTAGGTCAGGATAATTGGTGCAGCCATTGGTAAAATCCGCAGTTTTGGTAACGGCCAGTGGCGCTGTTGACAACAACGTTGTAGCACCCGCACAGCTTCGCGGCTATGGGCATTCAATACATCTTTGGGAAATTCTCGCTGACCATATAAGTTCGCCAGTAGCAGATCCAGTAACCAAGGTGATACTCCGATCAAAATCACCAATACTATTAGCAACAATTTAGTAGGGTTGCTGTATAAAAGCTGCAACGGCTCCAGATAAGGTAGTTTGACTAAAGTCAGGTTGATTAATCCCATTGCGAACTTGAGGATTTCTCGCATCACCCAAAATAGGGCAATGAATGTTCCTGCTGTCAGCAATCGTAAAGGAATTAATTTCGGTTTACGTAGAGGTTGCCATGCTTTGGCGCGTTGTGCTTGTCGCCAATAAATAACACCAAATAATTTAGCTTGGGTGCGGGTAACAGAACCCATGAAACCGTTTAAAGGTGCAGTCGGTGGTGGTAATGGTGTAGCTACCGTAGCTTTGAGTCTAGGTAGTGGCACCATCGGCGGGGTGTTGTCGCTCTTAGTTTCTATTACTTGGTCTTCTGGCTTTTCTTCTAATGTAGGATTTTCCGGGGGGGTAACTGGGGGAGAATCTGGAGGAGGATCTGGAGTTGAGTTATCAAACGCTACAAATCCAGTTTCGACATTTTTTGATTCTTGATCGCGTTTCTTACGTTTTGTCAGGTGTTCGAGAGCGCGTTTTGCCCACTCTTGAACTTGCGGATTGTTACTCTCAATGAGATTCTGGGAAATAGCGATCGCTTTGGGAACTTCGCCAGTGCGAGCATAAGCCATCACTAAACCAACCTGGGCTTGTAAGCTAGCAGTACCATTATTTTGGCTGCTAGCAATAGGTTCTAGTTGAGCGATCGCTGTTTGGTAATTTCCCTGCTTGAGGGCAATTAAACCAGCCTCCAAAGACGGTTTGGCATGTGAAGGCATACAAATTCTGGCACTCCAATCTCTTCTAAGTAATCCACGTTTGTGCAAAAGCGCGAACTCGGATGCCGTGGAAATCAACCGCGCCCAAGTTTTGCTTGTCTAAGTGAATGATAAAGATTGAATTCAGGAGTCAGAAGTCAGAATTCAGTTGAGTCTTCATCTGAATTCTGGATTCTGAATTTTGTATTCTTCTTCATTCCTTCACTGGTTGTTGACTAGAAAATACTGGAGCGATCGCGCTTAATTTTAACTCTGGATGGTCGCCCAGTAACTGTTGACAATTCCATTCATTGCGGAATAGCAACACCGGCCGTCCCATGCTGTCTTTAACTGTAGTGGTATTGAATATTCGTCCCACCTTTTCTAATGCTTCCCAACCACCCTCAACCCAACGGGCGACACTGTAGGGCAATAAATCTAATATGGTTTCTACACCATACTCGTTTTGTAAGCGAAACTGCACTACTTCAAATTGCAACTGACCCACCGCCGCCAAGATTGGATCGCGCTTGGCTTCATCAGTTGAGTACATAATTTGCACAGCACCTTCTTCTCGCAATTCCGCAACGCCTTTTTGGAATTGTTTAGACTTCGAGGGGTTGGGATTCCTCAGAGATGCGAACAGTTCCGGCGAAAAATACGGAATCCCCTCATATTCGAGCTTTTGTCCCGTGTAAATTGTATCCCCGATCGCAAAAACACCGGGATTGTTCAAACCGATCACATCGCCAGGATAAGCCACATCAATCGATTCCCGCTCTTGAGCAAAGAGTTTTTGCGGGCGAGATAGACGGATGAGTTTACCAATGCGGGCGTGATTCACCATCATATCTTTTTCAAACTTACCAGTACAGACCCGGATAAATGCGACGCGATCGCGGTGCTTCGGGTCCATATTTGCTTGTAGTTTAAAGACAAACCCCGAAAATTCTGGGTATGTAGGGGCAACTTCACCAACACTGCTGTAGTGAGAACCGGGTTTGAGGGCATATTCGAGGAAATACTTGAGGAATAACTCTACCCCAAAGTTGGTCATGGCACTACCAAAGAACACAGGTGTCATTTTGCCTTCGTGTACCAACTGTAAATCTAGCTCTGGCCCAACTCCTTCTAGCAGTTCTAAATCATTTTTCAGTTGGTAGTACAGACTTTGTTCTAGCTTCTCTTCTATTCTTGGATCGCCTAACTCGACTATCGTATCACGGGCTTCTCGGCTACCGTGGGCACTGCGTTCAAACAGGTGAATTTGTTGCTTGTGTCGGTCAAAAACACCTTTAAAGCGATCGCCCATCCCAATCGGCCAGTTCACCGCATAGGTTTGCAATCCCAATTCTTGCTCAATTTCATCCAACAGTTCCAGAGGTTCTCTTCCGGGGCGATCGAGCTTGTTGATAAATGTAAAAATCGGAATACCGCGTAACTTACACACTTCAAACAATTTGCGGGTTTGGGGTTCCAAGCCTTTTGCCGCATCAATTAACATCACTGCATTATCGGCAGCGGCGAGAGTACGATAAGTATCTTCACTGAAATCTTGGTGTCCGGGAGTGTCTAATAAATTGATTTGACACTTTTGGTATTCAAATTGCAACACTGTGGAGGTAATGGAAATACCCCGTTGTTGCTCCATCGCCATCCAGTCAGAGGTAGCCTTACGCTGTGCCCGTCGCGCCTTAACCGCCCCAGCTTCGTGAATTGCACCTCCGTACAGGAGTAACTTTTCTGTTAGTGTCGTTTTACCCGCATCGGGGTGAGATATAATCGCAAAGTTGCGGCGCAGTTCAACCGCTTGAATAAGTTCAGACTGAAGTTCAGTAGACATAATTGTATTTGTTTGTTACTAGCTTAATTTTTTTTGACTCTGGCAAGTCTTTTAATCTTAAGACAACGATGCTCGTGATAGGGTCGTAGTATAACCAACAATCTAACTAAAGAGGAGAAAGCAATGTACGACACAGACAAGCGAAAGCTTCTATCAGCCTTGTCGCATGGAGCCATTTTTTTCAGCACAACATTGGTATCTGTCGGTGTACCGATCGCCATACTGCTTGTATCTGACGATCCTGTTGTTAAAGAAAACGCCAAAGAATCCATTAATTTCCACTTTAATGTCTGGTTTTATGGTGCAATTCTGGGAGCGCTGTTTTTTCTATTCGGTTGGTTAGTCTTACCTCTATTATTACTGGGGCCACTAGCTGGTCTGGGATATCTATTACACTGGGGATTAACAATTTGGGCGCTCATCGGAGTTTTCAGCAATCCTGATATACCCTTCCGTTATCCCTACATTTTCCGATTTCTTTAGAAGAAATTATCATTGGGCATTGGGAATTGTTAGTTATTTTTATTTAGCTGTTGTGTCTTGAATTTGCACACAACCAATCGCCAGAATTTTGCCAACAGAAGGTCTGACGATTTTGAATTTTGAATTGCTTATTATGTCGTTTTTTTCCCAGTCCGTTGGATAGGTGCAACCAAGCTGTAGAATACAAAATTGCCCCACAACTTGATTAAGAGTAGGGCAAAGGACAGTTAAGCACTGTTTGTAGTCTGTCTGACGGCAGGAAAATTTTAGCCTGCTTTTGTGACGCTTTATTTTGTGTCCATTTGCGTTGTTTTTCTTCATAAAATTTATGTTTCCTACACACCGCCCCCGTCGTCTGCGTACCCATCCTCAACTGCGCCGGATGGTTCGTGAAACTGTTTTAACAACAAGCGATTTAATTTACCCATTATTTGCCGTACCAGGTGAGGGAATTGCTAATGAGGTGAAATCCATGCCCGGAGTCTACCAACTTTCGGTAGATAAAATCGTTGAAGAAGCAAAAGAAGTTTACGACTTAGGAATTCCTTCTATTATTTTATTTGGTATTCCGGCTGATAAAGATGTAGATGCAACTGGTGCTTGGCATGATTGCGGTATCGTCCAAAAAGCAGCGACGGCGGTAAAAGCAGCAGTACCAGATTTGATTGTAATTGCTGATACTTGTTTGTGTGAGTACACTAGCCACGGTCATTGTGGTTATCTGCAAGTTGGTGATTTAACAGGACGAGTTTTAAATGATCCAACTTTGGAATTGTTGAAGAAAACAGCAGTTTCTCAAGCCAAAGCCGGTGCCGATATCATCGCGCCTTCAGGGATGATGGATGGGTTTGTGCAAGCAATTCGTCAGGGTTTGGATGAAGCAGGATTTCAAGACACGCCGATTTTGTCTTATGCTGCTAAATATGCTTCGGGTTACTATGGCCCATTTCGGGATGCAGCAGACTCGACACCGCAATTTGGCGACAGAAGAACTTACCAAATGGATCCAGGTAACGCCCGCGAAGCAATTAAAGAGATTGACTTGGATATCGCTGAAGGTGCTGATATGCTCATGGTTAAGCCAGCCTTGGCATACATGGATATTA
This sequence comes from Nostoc sp. UCD121, assembly GCF_014222285.1. Taxonomy (GTDB): domain Bacteria; phylum Cyanobacteriota; class Cyanobacteriia; order Cyanobacteriales; family Nostocaceae; genus Nostoc. Next base: position 34,896 of record NZ_JACKZS010000019.1, on the reverse strand, counting down.
TCTGGCGCGTGAAGGAAGCGAGTAACTTACCCGTTGCGGCTTACAATGTTTCTGGTGAGTATGCGATGGTAAAAGCTGCGGCTCTCAATGGTTGGATTGATGAAGAGCGCGTGGTTATGGAAACTTTAACTGGGTTTAAACGGGCTGGTGCAGACTTGATTTTGACCTACCATGCCAAAGATGCGGCGCGATGGTTAAAGTAGGCTAGGCATATTGAATACTAATTTAGTGGGAAATCTCACGCAGAGGCGCGAAGACGCACAGTTGTGTTTTGGTGTTTGGGCGTGAGATTCTTTGTATTTTGGGTTTAGCTAGTGCGAAATTCAAGCAAAATTTAACTAATCCGCATTATCATTGTAATACATGTATGACAATGATAATAAAAGTTATACTCAGTGTCAGACTGGATGAAGAAACAGAACGGCAGCTAGCCGATATTTTAGCTCACGAGCAAACGGAAAAGAGTGAATTGATCCGACGCTTGATTGCTGAACGCTGGCTAACCTTACAAGCAGGTAAAACTTTGCTAGAGAGGCGGGGTGGACACCCTGAACATCTGCTACAAGATGCACCAACGGATTTATCGGAACGCTCAAACCGTAAAAAAGCGATCGCTCAATATCTCAACAAGCGCCATCCATGACCTACTATCCGCTTATACTTGCGGATAGCGGGTTTTTATTTGCGTACTACAGCGCCAGAGATCAGTATCACCAACAGGTGCGTCGCTTCTTTGAAAACTGTACTTCTAGGCTGGTAACTACACCCATTTGTATTGCAGAAGTGGTGTGGTTGCTGAACTTTGATTGGCGTACACAAACCGAGTTTCTTCTAGATGTTGCTAAACACCTCTATGAGTGTGAGCAAATATTGCTGCAAGATTTTTCGCGCATTGCTGAATTGAATACTCAGTACAGAGATTTACTAGAGGATTTTGCAGATTTATCCTTGATTGTCATTTCGGAACGCTTAGATATTGCTGCTATCGCCACCTTGGACAGTGATTTTGATATTTATCGGCGTTATCGGAAAAAGCCCTTTGAGCGGGTGTTTTAGGGATGCGATGTCTACGACGGGCTACGCCTACGCTACTTAATTATAATTTTTTCACCTGACACCACTAGCTAAAATTCCTAAAATTTTATTGACATCTTTAAGATAATATTCACTTAAGTCTATCTGGATAGATTGCCCTTCTAATTTTAAAAATTGCCAAATACTTCCAGTGGTGACAGTTCTATAAATTATCAAATTTTCATTACCTGCTCGTTCGTTAAATATAATTGCTGTCTAATATCTGCCTCAGTTACTACTTATTCTGCTGTGGTTTCATCATCAGTAATGTCAATAGCTTGTAGAACCTGCTTCACTATTTTTGGGTGCAATATTTTTCCTGAATGAAAAGGAATAACCACTCTAACTTCTTCTCGAAAATAAATTCTGTGACTTCCTTTACTTCTAATTTGAATAAAGCCTGCATCTAATAAGAGTTTTTCAGCTTCTGTTGCAGTGATACGTGGCAGTTTAGGCAACTTTTACCTCCAAGGTTATTGTGAATATTTCCTTGTTATGAAGCGCCTCTTTTTCTGAATTTGACAAGGTTTCTATATAAAGTTCAACTGCTTCTTTAATATTTGCCTGTACTTCTTCTAGGGAATCACCTTGAGATTGACAACCAGGTAGTTCAGGGCAATAGGCATAATATCCATGTTCATCTTTTTCGATAACGATGCTAACTTTATACGACATATCAAAGTTACCTTTGCTCATTTAATAACTTAGGACTTACGCACTGTACAAATTAAGCATAATGTGAATTATGGTATTTAGTTGTTTCAGGTGCTTACCATAATCCTAATTGACTCGCATAGAAAGCGTAGGCCTAGCCCGTCGTAGACATCACTGGCTGCTAAACATCGCTGAAGTACCCAAATTGCATGTAGTACTTATGTACAAGGCGTAAGTCCTATAGCTATTATCTACCCACGTCTTGCGAGGAAGTGTGAGAACGAGAAAATCAGGGTTTATCGAGTAAGTTTGTTACAAAAACAGAAACCACGACCGTAAACTTTAAACCGCACCCATAAAATCTACATATAGTTTCAGCACTATCCCTGAGACAATTAACAATTAAATAGTTTAATAGTAAGCGAGATTCGTTCAGACAGGAATATCGCTATAAATACTAATGAAATAAGGCTTAAGAATGATTAAGAGTGCAAATTATTAGTGGTTATTTTACAAATTTATGCAAAATTTTATTTGCTACAGTTTAACTGCATTTTTTGGTGTAATTGTGTTGTCTGATGCAGTGGAGGCAACGAAAAATACAGAGTTACAGATAGCACAACAAGTAGAACCAATTGTTCAAGACGCTATTCCTGTGGCGGCGAAACCAGCGTATGCAGATTCGTTTTCAGAAAATGTAGCCAGGGAAGTCTTTACTAGTGTTAACACTGCAAGCTTAGGACTGCAAATAGCCCAGTCAGAAGTTACAAAACCACAAAACCAAAATTCTGCGCCAAGCCCAATCCAACCACTTAAAGATAAAGCATCTCAACTCTGGAAAGAAGCAATTGAACTATCCAAGCAACCATCAGCAGCATCACAGCGACAAGCAATTATAAAATACGAAGAAATACTAAAAATATCGAGATTACCAGAAGTACGTGCCGTAATACCTCAAGAAGCCCGATCCGATGAAGCTTCTACACTTTATATGATCGCCAATACCTACGGTAATCTGAATGAAAATACCAAAGCTCTGGAATATTTGGAGCAAGCATTAGCTATTTCGCGAGAACTAAAGGATCGTCTTCTTGAAGCTCGTATGCTTTGGACAATCGGCAATATCTACGGCTTCAACCCGACTGAATACACAAAAGCTGTGGGATATTTGGAACAAGCATTAACTATCTTGCGGGAATCCAAAGAACCAGAAGCTCGCTCCAAACAAGGTGTAACGCTCTTAGCACTGGGTGTATTTTATCTAGAATTAGGGGAAAAGCAAAAAGCGTTTGATGCTTACAACCAAGCACTGTCATTGTATCATGCTGAAAATCAATCCGAGACAAAGGCTCAAGCACTATCAGGAATTGCTGGAGTATATGATGAATTTGGCGAACCCAAAAAGGAGCGTGAGTATTTAGATCAAGCCTTAGCGATTCACAAGGCAAATAACGATTTACCAGGACAAGCAAGTACACTGACATCCATTGCATTAAACTACAAAAATTTGGGTGAAACAGAGAAAGCCCTTGATTATCACCGACAAGCACTAGAAATTTATCGCCAAACAAAAGATTTATTTAAACAAGCAGACACACTCAGTAGCATAGGCTTAGTTTATAGTTCAAGAGGCGATAGCTCTTCAGCAGAAAAATATATCCAGCAGGCTTTAGAGTTACAAAAGACAGTTCAAAAAGAATTAGAACAGGACGTAAAATCTCAAATAAAACAAATCATTATTCTCAAGAAGATTGCCATCAGCTACTTTTGGTTAGGCGATACACAGCAGCAAATTTATTACTTAAATCAAGGACGAATTATAGCCCATGAGCTAGGTAAAACTCAAAAAGAAGCAGATATTATTTCCAGTATTGGTTTGGCTTACTATCTTCTAGGTGAGACTCAAAAAGCCAAAGATAATTTTACTCAAGCTTTAAAACTACAAACTGAAATTAAAGATTTTCAAGGAGAAGCCAAAACGCTAGTAAATATTGCTTCTATCCATAGACAATCAGGAGAATTTCAGCAAGCCTTAGATATACTCAACCAAGCACTAGAGATTTCTAAGCAAAAACAAGACTCCTCTCTAGAAGGCGAAATTCTCTCTAACATCAGCGATGTTTACAGAGATTTAGGGGCTTATGGATTAAGTATCGAAAAAAGCAAAGAAGTTTTGGCAATATATCAGCAAAGTAATCCGAGTTTAGTCGTAAATGCTCTCGACTACATAGGTGTTGCTTATCTAGCAAGCTGCTTTAATCAAAAAAAACCAGAAGATTGCCGTCAAACATTGGATTATTCTAACCAGGCTTTAAAATACGCGCACGAAAAAGCTTCTGTTTTTGACGAAATTAGCATTCTTGGAAGTATTACCAAAGCTTATGAATTATTGGAGCATTATCCCCAAGCGATAGAAAATGCCGAAAAAGCTTTGGAATTATCTCGCAAATATAATCTTAAGGATAAGGAAGAGACTGCTCTCGCTTTATTAAGCGCCGCTTATGAAGGCGCAGGGGATCATCAAAAGGCTCTTGATGCTAGTAAACAAAGTTTGTCGCTATCACAGCAACTAGGAGATTTAACATCGCAAGCCACCGTCTACAAAATTCAAGGTAAGATTTACATCTCTATGAAGCAGCCGCAGCAGGCTATAGAGGTTTATAACCAAGAACTAAAGCTAGCGCAGCAAATAGGCGACACAGACCACCAAACTTATCCACTTTATAAAATAGCCATTATTGAGCGCGACAGAGGCAATCTCAACCAAGCCAAGACGCAAATAGAATCAGCCATAAACATCATTGAGACTACGCGCAGCAAAGTCAACAGTAACGACTTACGTACTTCCTACTTTGCCACAGTGCAAGATTATTACAAGTTTTACATCGATTTGTTGATGCAGTTGCACAAAAAAGACCCATCAAAAGGATACGCTGCTGAAGCATTGCACATCAGTGAACGTTCTCGCGCCAGAGGTCTTTTAGAACTATTAACAGAAGCCAATGCCAAAATCCGTAAAGGCATTGACCCGCAACTACTAGTAGAAGAACAAAACTTGCAGCAGCAACTTGATGCTAGAGATCAACTGCGTCAAGAGTTAGTGAATAAAACAGCACCCACAACCGCAATACAAAAGCTCGAAAAAGAAATTGCCGACCTCCGTAGACAATACGAAGAACTGCAAACCAAAATCCGTACAAGTAGCCCCAAATATGCAGCGCTGAAATATCCCGAACCTCTGAAATTAACTCAAATTCAGCAACAACTAGATTCAGACACCCTTCTATTGCAATATTCCTTGGGTAAAGAACATAGCTATCTTTGGGTTGTCACTCCGAATTCTCTTGATACTTATGAACTACCCGGACAGGAAAAGATAGAGAATGCTACAAATGATTTTCGTCAATCTCTGTTAGATAGAGGTTTTGATCAAAACCTCAAAGCAGCAAAACAACTTAGTCAAATCATCTTCGCCCCTGTCGCTAACAAGTTAGGAAAAAAACGTTTGGTAATTGTGGCTGATGGTGCTTTGGAAAATATTCCCTTTGCGGCGTTAACTGACTTAACCTCTCAAGAATCTTATCAACCCCTGCTAGTCAATCATGAAATTGTTAATCTCCCTTCTGCTTCAACCATAGCTATCCTCAGACAAGAAACCAAAGGGCGCAAAGCAGCACCCAAAGCCCTAGCTATCCTTGCTAATCCCGTATTTAGTGCTGATGATTGTCGCGTAACTCATAAAGATAATTGCCTTGTGACAGGCAAACTAAATGATGATTCCTCAACTCCCGAATTCGACGAACAACGTTCTGCCCTAGCAAGGGCTGCCAAAAATCTCAACCGCGATGGTTGGGCCCCACTTGATGGTACTCGCCTGGAAGCAGAGGCAATTCTCAAACTCGTATCGCCAAAAGATAGCCTGCAAGCTGTTGATTTTGATGCTAACTACAACTGGGTAACTAACCCACAACTGAGTCAATACCGCATCATTCATTTTGCTACTCACGGCTTTGCTGATAACATCAATCCAGAGTTATCAGGAATCGTACTTTCGTTGATAGATAAACAAGGTAAACCCATAAGAGGTTATCTGCGACTAAACGATATCTTCAATCTTGATTTACCTGCTGATTTAGTGGTGCTAAGTGCCTGTAACACCGGACGCGGTAAGCAAGTTCAGGGAGAAGGCTTGGTGGGATTAACAAGAGGATTGATGTATGCAGGTTCACAACGAGTTGTGGTGTCTTTATGGAGTGTGAACGATGAGGGAACAAAGGAATTAATGAGCGAATTTTATCGTCAAATGTTGCAGCAAGGTAAATCACCAACTGCTGCTCTTAGAGCAGCACAACTATATTTGTGGCAACAGAAAGAGTGGAAAAATCCTTATTTCTGGGCTGCTTTTACTGTGCAAGGCGAATGGCAAAATAATTCGTGATGACGCTCTCTACGAGATGCTAAAAGCGAACGACCTACCGTTACGCTAATGCTATTCGTAATTAATGATGAATTTGCAAGTATTAATTAACTAAGGAATTTTATCAATGACTAATAAGCATATCTACAAGCAATTTTTTGCTGGAATTATTGGTGCGATAACTTTGGGTGCTTGGGTATCAGTTCATGCACAAGCACAGACAGAAACTCAACAAATTAAACCACCAAAATTCAGCAAATTTCAAGAAGCATCTCAATTCAAACTACCCGCGAATGGAAAGCCTTTTAAACCTTCTGACCTCAATCAGTCGAAAAAAGCAGATGAAGCCAGCCGGGGAATACCTCGCGGTATCGATGACCGTATCCCCATGACTAGCAGAAAATATCCTTGGTCAACTATTGGTCGAGTCCAGGGTACAACAACTGATTCCAAAAGCTATCATTGCACAGGAACTTTAATTGATGATGATATAGTTTTGACAAATGCCCATTGCGTTATTGACCCTGATACCCATAAATTAAGTCAAAAAATTCTGTTTATGCCAAATGTAATTAATGGTGTTGTGCAGGATGAAGTTTTAGTAGAGCAAGTTGTTTACGGTACAGATTTTACTGATGACAAGCTCACAAATCAGATAAACGACTGGGCACTTCTCAAAATTAATCAGCCTCTCGGTCGGAAGTATGGTCATTTAGGCTGGAAATCTTTGCGTTCTTCGACTCTCATTAATAACCCGAAAACGTTATCTTTTGTTGGCTACTCTGGCGATTTTCCCAATCCCAAGAAAAAAGGCTATGAAGACCTGACTGCTGGTAGAGGGTGGACTGCAAGCTTTGAAGCTGGGTGTAGCATTGTTGGGGAGAAGTCAGGAGTACTTTACCATGATTGCGCTACTGGAGGTGGTTCTTCTGGCGGGCCTCTTATTGCCTGGGTTGGTGAACAACCCTATATTGTTGCCCTGAATAATGCTGAAATTAAGAACTTGGCAACAAATCAGGATATAACCAATCTGGCTGTAAAAATCGATTTTTTAGATAAGTTGGCTGGTGGTAATTAATTCTTAGTGATTTGAATCTTGTAGGACACGCATCTTACCTGTCCTACGAAATGGTTGATTCTTGGAGCTGTCTGATGCACATTTTGCGGATTTTGTCAATACTGTAGTACATAATCTATAGAGGATTTTATCGTTTGCCAGAGGGTGAGGCGATCGCTCATCAAGCTCATAAAACATCTAAAATCTAAATTAAATAGCTTTGATATAGTTATGGCAATTACTCGCTCTATGTTTGGGGCAGTTCGTTTAAAAAACCCAATCTCTAACTAGTGCGATCGCTAACCGTATTTGCGACAGCAGCACGATAAAATTCTAAAACTATAATCGTACTAAAAGGTCTAAATGGCAGAAACACTATTTTTCAACGCCTTACGGGAAGCCATTGATGAAGAAATGGCCCGTGACTCCAGCGTATTCGTTCTCGGTGAAGACGTAGGACACTACGGCGGCTCCTACAAAGTTACCAAAGACCTGTACCAAAAATATGGCGAACTCCGCATTCTAGACACCCCCATTGCCGAAAATAGCTTCACTGGTATGGCAGTAGGGGCAGCCATGACAGGGTTGCGTCCCATCATCGAAGGCATGAATATGGGCTTTTTATTGCTCGCCTTCAACCAAATATCCAATAACGCTGGGATGCTGCGCTATACTTCCGGCGGTAACTTTAAAATTCCGATGGTAATTCGCGGCCCTGGTGGTGTGGGAAGGCAGCTAGGTGCAGAACATTCCCAACGATTAGAAACTTACTTCCAAGCTGTGCCAGGCTTGAAGATTGTTGCCTGCTCGACACCAAGAAACGCCAAAGGACTACTAAAATCAGCTATCCGCGATGATAATCCCGTGTTGTTCTTTGAACACGTTTTGCTTTACAACTTGAAAGAAGATTTACCAGAAGAAGAATATTTACTACCCTTAGATAAAGCCGAAGTTGTGCGCCAAGGAAAGGATGTCACAATTATCACTTATTCTCGGATGCGGCATCATGTGCTGCAAGCAGTAAAAACACTTGAAAAACAAGGTTACGATCCAGAAGTTATTGATTTAATATCCCTCAAACCATTAGATTTTGATACAATTGGTGCATCAGTACGTAAAACCCATAAAGTGATTGTTGTGGAAGAATCGATGCGAACTGCGGGTATTGGAGCAGAAGTCATCGCTTCAATAAACGATCGCTTATTTGATGAATTAGATGCGCCAGTACTGCGGCTTTCTTCTCAAGATATCCCCACACCTTACAACGGCAATCTGGAACGACTAACAATCATCCAACCAGAACAAATCGTAGAAGCTGTGGAAAAAATGGTGGCGTTGCGAGTCTAAGGACTGGGGACTGGGGACTGGGGACTGGGGACTGGGATATAAGAGCCAAAGGGACAGGAGAAGAATAATAATTCCCATTCCCAATTCCCAATTCCCAATTCCCAATGCCCAATGCCCAATGCCCTAACTCCTCAAAAGAACGCTATTATAGCCTTTGTCAGTTGCGAGTTATGGTATGCAAAGACAGCGATCGCTATTAATTTTGATTTTAGTCCTGATAATTGCCGCGATTACGGTGATTGCGACAATTCCGATACCCCTGGGACTGGACTTGCGGGGAGGTTCACAGCTAACAATTCAGGTGAAACCATCAGCAGAAATTCCCAAAATCACCGAACGAGAATTGGAAGGTGTGAAGAAAGTTGTCGAAGGCCGGATTAATGGTTTGGGTGTTTCTGAGCCAGTAATCCAAACAGTCGGCACAGATAAAATATTGGTACAATTGCCAGGGGTAAATAATCCAGAGCAAGCTGAACGGGTGCTAGGGGGGACGGCGCAGTTAGAATTTCGTACCCAAAAGCCAAATACAGAAATCCCACTGCGTGCTTTCCAAACATCTAGAGCCGAATTGAAAGTCAAGCAAGAAGAGTTGAGAAAGAGTACTGACAAAGCAGCAATAGCTAAGAATCAAGAAGATTTACAAAAAAGTAATCAAGCGATCGCAGAATTGTTTGAAAGCACTAATCCACCACTAAGTGGCAAATACCTCAAGGATGCTTATGGTGAACCCACTCAAGGTAACAATTGGCACGTTACCATTCGCTTCGACCAAAAGGGTGGTGAACTGTTTGCCAATTTGACCAAAAATCTCGCTGGTACTGGGCGGAGTATTGGTGTTTTTCTAGACAATGAACTAATTAGCGCTCCTACTGTGGGTATAGAATTTGCCGCCGCAGGTATTGCTGGTGGCTCTGCCGTAATTACAGGAAGATTTACCGCACAAGAAGCTAATGACTTGGGTGTACAGTTACGTGGTGGCGCATTACCCGTACCAGTAGAAATTGCTGAAATTCGCACTGTTGGGGCAACCTTGGGTAAAGACAGTATTACTAGCAGTATCTACGCTGGTATAGGTGGTCTGACTTTAGTATTAATATTTATGGTAGTGTACTATAGATTACCAGGGCTGATTGCCGATATCGCACTTTTGATCTACGCCCTGCTAACCTGGGCTACCTTTGCTTTGTTGGGTGTCACCCTAACCTTGCCAGGAATTGCTGGTTTTATTCTCAGTATTGGGATGGCGGTTGATGCAAATGTGTTAATTTTTGAACGGACGCGGGAAGAATTGCAAGCAGGCAAAAGCCTGTATCGTTCTATAGAATCTGGCTTTTACCGCGCCTTTTCGAGTATTTTAGACGGCAATGTGACTACTGTCATTGCTTGTGCTGCACTATTCTGGCTAGGGGCTGGTTTGGTGAAAGGCTTTGCCCTAACGTTAGCGTTAGGCGTAGCAGTGAGTATGTTTACAGCAATTACTTGTACTCGCACCTTGATGTTTTTAGCATATACAATTCCCGCGCTCAAGAAACCAGAACTTTTCTGTCCGAACCTGCCAACAAATCAGGCAGAGGTGGCTCAATGAAACTAAGTATTAACAAATCGCGATCGCTTTGGTGGACTATTTCTAGTGCCATCATTCTTGCTGGTATCATCTCAATGGTGATTTCTTGGCAAAACCCTAACATCAAAGCACCCCTACGTCCCAGTTTGGATTTTATCGGTGGTACACGATTGCAGTTTGAACGCGATTGTACCAAACTCGGTAACTGCGACCAGCCAATTGATATCAATGTCGTCCGGGAAGTAGCTAAAGCGCAGGGATTGGGTGATAGTAGCATCCAAATTGTCGCTGACAGAGGCACTGGTGCAGAAAATGGGATATTAATTCGCACAAAAAATTTGACTGGCGATCAGCGTAGCAACTTAGAAAATGCCTTAAGCGAAAAAGTCGGTACTTTTGACGAGCAAAAAAACCAATTTGATAGTGTTGGCCCTACTCTGGGGCAAGAATTATTTACTTCTGGTGTAATCGCTCTGATAGTTTCCTTTGCAGGCATCATTGTTTATTTGACCTTCCGGTTCCAGTTAGATTATGCGGTGTTTGCGATCGTTGCTCTATTACATGATGTATTCATCACGGCAGGGATTTTTTCGATTTTTGGTTTAGTATTTGGTACTGAAGTAGATAGCCTGTTCATTGTTGCTCTACTGACAATTACAGGTTTCTCAGTTAACGATACAGTGGTAATTTACGATCGCATCCGTGAAACCCTCAAGACGAATCCTAACCGAGCGATTGCTGACATTGTGGATGATGCAGTTAACCAAACTTTAGGACGGTCAATCAACACGACCTTTACTACAATGCTGTCATTGTTTGCCATCTTTCTGTTTGGCGGCGAAACTCTGAAAAACTTTGCTTTAGCTCTAATTATTGGCTTTACCGCGGGGGCTTATTCAAGTATTTTCATCGCCAGTACTCTTCTAACTTTGTGGCGAGAGCGCAACGGTCAAAGCGTGGTAGTCAGTGCTGAGTCGATTGATACATCTGCTGGTAATTAATCATTGGTTATTGCGTCTTGGGCACTTGTACTAAACGACTTGTATCGAGCGAAGTCGAGGTAAACCGCAAAGCCTGCGGCATAGCTATAGCTATAACTTAGGGCGCAGCCTCTTGTAGAGAAGTATAGGTTATTCTATTTGTCCCCCTCATTCCCCTCATCTTCGTCATCTTCCACCTTCCCACAGCCTATGGATAAATCCGAACAATCGTCAATAACTGACCCATCCTTTATTCAACAAGTACAAAGGCTACACAAACTTACAGTATATGGCAGATGGCTGTTTGTCGCTTTTTTGTGGCTCACCATTGCACCTGTTAGTTTGTGGGGTCTACGTACAGAAATTTCTCTGTGGCAACAATATTTTACCTGGGTAGCAGTGCGATATGGACTCTTCTACAATCCACTGTCTACCTTGGGTTTAGCCTTTTGTATTGGGATGACTGCTGCTGTTTTGGTTTGGCAAAGTCGGAATATCTTATTTGGACTACCAAAGCCGGAAAAACAACGTTTAGAAAAACAAGTTTATCGGATACGTCAGCAGGGGCCAAGCCATCCTCTGTGGAAGTGGGTTTGTCATTAATTTTTCTTTCTCGTTGCATATACATATACACGTACAGCAATTTTTAGCAAAATATGGCTTAAATATACAGAGATACTGCCAAAGGTGGATGCCATAAATGAACGAGTCTCAGATTCAATTTAGCGATTGCAAGTCTGAAATTGACCTTTACCAACTTCAAGAACTGTTAAATGTTTCAGCTTTCTGGGCAAAGGGACGCAGTATTGAAGATTTAGGTATAGCCATTGCCAATAGTGAACCAGTGATTTCTATCTGCGATCGCGATCGACTCATTGGCTTTGCTAGAGCAACATCTGATGGCATATATCGCGCCACAATTTGGGATGTTGTCATTCATCCAGAGTATCAAAGTAGTGGGTTGGGAAGCAATTTAGTGAAAACTGTTTTGAGTCATCCCCGCATGAGACGGGTTGAGCGCGTTTACCTGATGACTACTCACCAGCAGGGATTTTACAAAAAGATTGGTTTCCAGCCTAACACCACCACTACGATGGTGTTACACAATCTAGCTAATCTTGCTTTCGTTCAGGCTACAGAAGTTCAGCTTCAGGAATCACTAGGGGGATAGAAATTTGTAGTCTGGTAATCTCCTCATGTGCTTCCTTGGCAATGGTCGAAGGCAAAATTTCTAACTTTCCTCCCATAACTTCCATTAAAGTCTGATTGATTAATAGTCTCATTCCTGGGGAAAGAGCAGCCTTTTGATCAATTTGGATCTGCTGCCCATCAGATTTGAGCAAATCAATCGGCTCGCTCAAGGATATAGCATGAGTTGGAACATCCAGCCAAATGGTTACAAAATTATTTGTAGGTAAGATATTGCTAGAAATACAAATACTGCCTTCCTCCATTTGAGTAATGGCAGTGTCTATTAAACTGATCAATATTTGGCGGAGCCAGAGATAATCTGCTAAAACATAAATTTCTGGATCGGCGGGTAACAATTGCAAGGGAAAATTGCGATTAGCCGCTAGCATATAAGTTAATTTATGAATTTCTTCCAAAATTTGCGCTAATGGTAGGGGCTGAATATCTAATTTATTAGTACCGTGTTCCGTTCTCGCAACGGTGAGAATTTCATCTATCAGCTTGAGTAGCTTCAGCGTTCGTTCGTGAGCTTGGCCAATAAATTCTCGTTCTTCAGCCGGATCTTCACATAAATCTGACAAAATTAATTGATGCAAGCCAATCAAACCATTGAGAGGCGATCGCAATTCATGGGTAGTTCGTGCCAAAAAACCAGCTTTAAACTGGCTCATTTCCCTTGCCATAAAGTATGCCAGCTGCGTTTGCTGTAGCTGTTGTGATATCGGTGGCATCTCCTCTTGATCTAATGGCGCTATTAGGGATGAGCTAGATGAAAAATTTGCTGATGCCTGCGGCGGGCGTAACCATCGCACAAATAACCGATCGAAAACCATACCTAGTGCAAGTCCTGCTCCTAGATATATCCAGTTGTTCCAATTCATAATTTGGCAATTATTAACTTGTTAATTGACCACAACAGCGCAAACTAAAGTTCCAGATTTCTCTGTTGTGAAAATCAGGAAAACAACATTATAACTACCTGTATCTATTTATCACTCGAAAAATCTAACTTTATCGCACCTTGTCGTAAAATCTGCCAATTTATGCCTGTCCATTTAGCAACGGTGGAAGGTATGCCCATTGCTGCTGTTTCACCCTGACATTCTGTAGTTGCTAGAGTCAAAACCTGGGGAAACTGAGTCTCAATTTCTGCCATCGTTTGCAAAGGTGGCTGACCAGAAAAATTAGCGCTAGTTGTAGCAAGGGGGCCTGTTTGCGCCAAAATAGTTCGAGCGATCGCACTGTTTGGGACTCGAATACCAATTGTCGTTGGATCAACAGGGTTCATGACTTTTGGCAATCGTTCACTTGCTGGCAAAACTAATGTCAGCCCTCCTGGCCAATGTTTCTCAACTAGTTCTTGCCAAACTTTATACTCGTTTTCACTACCTTTAACATAGAGCCACAAATCTTCAGCACTAGCAGCCATCAAAATCAAAGGTTTATCTTGACTGCGTTGCTTCGCCGCAAAAATTAACCCGGCTTTTTCTGGTATCGCCGCAAGTGCAGGAACAGTATCAGTAGGAAAGCTTACCAAAAGACCAGCCTGTGCGCCAGCTATTAGATTTGTTAAAGAAACTTGTGTCATTTTTATGGGTACAGATATAGAGCATGGAGCATTTTACCTATGCGCTATGCCCCATGCTCCATACCCCATACCCTATTTCCTAACTTTTATAGGCAAGGGCAAAGCGTTCAATTCCAGCTAAATCAGCGTGAATTTGAATCTTACAATAGCTACCTTGATTTTGCAAAAGTTCTCGCACTGCATCCGCCTGTCCTGCCATCATTTCAATTAACCAGACACCGCCAGATTGTAAATAACTGGGAGAAATTTCTATCAAATGGCGAATGCAATCTAAGCCATCACCGCCACCATCTAAAGCTAGATGTGGTTCATGGTTAACTACTTCTGGTTGCAGTGTAGGTAAAGTGCTGGTGGGTATGTAAGGAGGATTCGACACCATACCACTAAACTGACCTTTGAGAAATGCTAGTGGCTCCCACCAAGAACCTTGATAAAATTTAATCCGGTCAACAAAACCCAAATTAGCAGCGTTGGTTCGGGCGATCGCTAGAGCTTCTAAACTATAATCAACAGCATGAATTGTTGCTTTTGGCAAGACATCTGCTAATCCGATGGCGATCGCTCCACTCCCAGTACCTAAATCTGCCCAATGTCCTGAGACACCGCTAGCTGCTGCTAAAGCTAAATCAATTAAGCTCTCTGTCTCTGGTCTGGGAATCAAAACGGCACTTGACACCGAGATTTGAAAGTTACGCCAAGGTGTCACTCCGGCAATATACTGCACTGGTAAGCGATCGTTTAATCGCCTCTGCCATAGCTGGTCTAACTTTTCTAGAGGTAATTGCAGCTGAATTTGCGGCCAGTTTTTAAAAGACTCCAAACGCAGTGCCAAGCGGTCTAACCCAGCAACTTCTAAGAGTAGCCAATCTACCTCGATTATTGGGACATCAGTGGCGATCGCTGCTTCAAGGGCTGCATTTCGCCACTGCCAAAGTTGTAAACCAGAAACTATCAGATGCTTCTCCCCCATGCCTCAACCTTGGAGTGCATAACCGTTATTTTTTCGGAGCGGGCGCAGCAGCAGGCGATTGATTCGGCGCAAGTGAGCGAATAAAATTGATGGACTCCCGTGATGGATACAGAACAATTTTATTGATACTAGGGTCGCTGCTGCTATTGAGAGCCTCCATAACACCGTACAAATCTACTACCTGAATTTCAGTGTTCTCTGCTTCCTTGGGCACGGCTTTTTTGAATTGGTCTAACAGAGCCACTGCTTGCTCTTTTTCAAAGAAGAATGGGATGAATCGCTCGTTGCCTTTTGCCAGGGGAATGGTCAAATAGCTATTATCTTTCTTAAATTTGGGTACAAATAAGGGAATCCCATTGAATTGCTCCCCTTTTTTACCATTTTGATTCAGCATACTGGTTGCTGAAGCTACCTGTGCTTGCGTCGGGACTAAAGTATAAATTACAGAGTCTGATTTCTTTTTGCTTTCTTGGACTATTTTATAGTAGTCTGCCAGGGATAAAGGTCTCACCTGTAAAGTGCTTGCCAATTGGGGATTTTCTTTTTTGAGCCGATTATCAAGGAATTTTTGAGCATCTTGCTTGCTAATAAAAAATCCTACTTGTGAGATCGGCTTGGACGCGTTGTTTTTCCTCGAAAGAACTACGAATTCGCCTTTAGGATTAGTAAGGGTGAATACAGGTACTTCTTGAAGCTTTTTCACTATCTGATCTTGTGGCAACGCTACCGCCTCTAGATTGCCTATTCCCGGTAGATTGCCTATTCCTGAAAGTCCCGCTAAAAATACACTGCCAGCTATACCCAATGTTGCGCCTAAGCGAATAAATGATTTCATGACTGCTCCTCGCATCAATAATCTAATTAAATTAAACAAATGGTTGGATTTGCACAGCACCAACTAGCTTTAGTTATATAGCAATCTATTTCAGTTGGGAAAAATTCATTGTGCGCGTTGAGGTTTAGTGTTAAGCATCAACGGTCAAAATCCAATATTCCCCAGCTATTGAGGGTTGCTATGGTATCGTTTTCACAAATTGACAGTACTAAAGTTGTGTTCTTCTCAATTTCGGTTCGCTATTCACCACGAAATGCTGTAGATGCCTAGTATATGTCTTCTCAAACGGTGAAAAGTTTCTTAGTCTCTCAACCTTAGATATGATAAACGCCATTCTATCGGCTTTCTCTAAGATCGGGTGACGCTATCACTTAATCAATCGTTCCATCGTGCTTGTTTTAATATCTTCTCAAATCGATATAAAGTCCATTATCAGCAATATCTTACTGCTTCAGGGTAAAATTTGCTTGTTAGGCTTCAACATTTAACCCAAAACTATAACAGGCAAATTGCTATTTTCCGTAAAAATATCCAATTTAATTGCGAGTAAACTTTGTCAATTTACTTTAGCTGTTAAACATATCACTTAAATCGGGATGACAGGATTTGAACCTGCGGCATCCTGCTCCCAAAGCAGGCGCGCTACCAAGCTGCGCTACATCCCGTTTATACTCATCTACTTTTGGGAGTTTGGTTTTATCCCATTAAAGCGATTGCGCTTTACCAAAAGCATTAAGGTCACTATATCACATCATAATGGCTTATGCCTAATCTTTTTTCCTTTGCCAAGAACAAGATAGATTAGATTTTAGATTTTTACACCGATAAAGGTTTATGCCGACTTAAGTTCTACAAGATATATACTTGCGCCCTTGTCGGCTGAACCTTTCAAAACTATATCAAAATAATAGATTTTCTTAATGCAAATCGGGTTTTATTTTGATTGATCGCTAGTGAGGATACCAGAACATGCCTTTAATGCCTTCTGGATCAGCCATAAACCCCATAGTCCGGTAGAAATCTACAACATGGGGATCTGCAAAGAGAGTGACATTACTAATTTCTTCACTTCTGAGTTTTTTGAGAACGTATTTCATCAGTGCTTTACCCAGTCCTTGACTTTGAAAGTCTGGGTGAACCACGACATCCCAAATAGTGGCATTAAACGCGTGATCTGAGGTAGCGCGGGCAAAACCAATGAGCCGCTTTTGGTTTCCTCTCACCTGCCACATTGAGGCGACAAGAAAACTATGCTCAATAGCTTTTTTCACTTTTCTTAGAGGACGACGCGACCAACCAACTGCATCACAGAGTTCTTCTAGCTCATACAGGTCAATATCTCGCTCCGTACTGAAGACGATGCGAGTTTCCTTTGAAGAAGCTTCGCTAATGCTGCTGGAGTTGGAGTTGCCCGCAGCATCGACACGTTCCTCAAAAGGGTTTGTCCTAGTTGTCGCTACAGATTCAGGAGTACTAAACCAAGTTTTCCAAAAACCCATGCCAACGTGGTTCGGGTAGTATAACTAAATTGGTTTCCACTCTCAGGAGTGTTGATTCACGTTTAACATAGCTACCTCCATTTGCTACCCCTTACACTCAAAATTTTTCGGTTGTTTTCGGGATTTGCAATGGTAACAGCTATTTAGAGCGTGTTTCACACCAATCATTTTCAACTTTAGCATTTTGTTGTAAAGGCTAGGAGAATTTCCCCAAAAGTAAGGATATAAACTAATTCAAAATTCAAAATCACTCCCTATTCACTCATCCTCTTGTTGGCTAAAGGAATTGGACACCGAAGTTATGATGGTCAGAAGTCTCTGCTTAGAATGCAAAATTTAATATGGAAAACCAAATCCTGATAATTGCTCGTATAGAGCTTAAATGCAGGTTAGCTTAGGAGTGAATTGTATACAAGAGATTGAGTATTTGGGAAAATCCTTCCCTAGTCCCCAACACCCAGCCCCTAGTCCCCAGGTGATGAAAGCAAGCGAGTCTTACCCTTAACAATGGCTTCTGGTTTAAAATCTTCAACACTGGAACTTCTAAAGCGCTTTAACCGAGCGTTTCCCCAGTTTTATGAGCAATTCGTCAGCAGTGAGATTCAACTGCAAAATTTGCGCCTAGCCTACCGTCTGTATAAAACTAGACGCGCTGTGATTGAACTGAAACCGGAAGGTAGTAAAAGTGCTTTGCATTTTGCTTACCGTAACCAGTCTTTTCTCCTCAGCGATATTTTTGGTGTACTAGCAGCTTATGGGTTGACTATTCACGGTCTGAGCCTATACGGTCAGATCCGTCCACCAATGTTAGTTTTTATCAAATTGTTGGTATCTCGTGGTAGTAAAGCCTTGACCGAGAAAACCGCAGAAAATGTCTGTCGTGCCATCAGAGAGGCTTTAGGAGGTCGGTTTGAGGTAGAAGAGATGCTGGCTGTAGAATTTAATCTTGATACTGGCTTAGAGCAGGTACAAACTGAGTTCTATGTCGATCCGGTCTTTCATCTCCCTGCCTTGGTGATTGAAGCCGATAATCAACCAGGATTATTCTACAAAGTGATGTACGCCATCTGGCAGGAAGACCTGCTAGTAGTCAATGCCAATTTATTGGTTTGGCGTGGACGTACACGGCTAATTCTCTACTTATTGGGGCCAAATGAAAGCCTTATTCCTGAATATCTCGGTCACAAAATTGCCGAAGGAGTGCGACAGAGGTTGCTGGGGAAATGAGAAAAGTGAGGAGTTATGAGTTAAATAATTCGTAATTCGTAATTAAAAATTTCTAACTCTTAACTCCTGTAAAGACGCGATTAATCACGTCTCTCTTTCTATTCCCTATTTAGTCGCACCCGCCCTTCGGGGTACGATATAAACATGGCAACTATCGAAATCTTGGGCGTTCCACACGCATACGAGCTAACGGCTCCCACTTCCTGCCCCCACGCTTTAGTATTTATCCACGGTTGGCTCAATAGCCGTGGATATTGGCAACCTGTGATTTCCCGCTTATCAGATGATTTACAGTGCCTTTCCTATGATTTGCGGGGTTTTGGTGAATCTCAGTCCCAGGTACAAACCGATTTTAGTCGGGCACAAGCGTCTCTAAGTCTGATGCCCATCTCGAATAGTGCGCTTGGTTCACCAATCGATTCTCTTTATACTCCGGTTGCTTATGCTCAGGATTTAGCCATTCTCCTAAAACAGCTGAATATTACTAGTGCTTGGCTAATTGGTCACTCCTTGGGAGGTACGATCGCTCTTTGGGGAGCAGATCAAATACCTGATTGTATCAAGGGAGTTATCTGTATTAATGCTGGCGGTGGTATTTACCTGAAAGAAGCTTTTGAGCAGTTTCGCTCGGCGGGCCAGAAATTTTTGCAAGTCCGCCCACGTTGGCTCTCCCAAGTGCCTTTGATTGATTTGCTGTTTACGAGAGCCAGTGTAGTGCGTCCTTTAGACCGCCATTGGGCACGTCAGAGGCTGATTGATTTCGTTGTGGCTGATCCAGAAGCAGCGTTAGGAACTCTGTTAGATTCCACAACGGAGGAAGAAATCAATCGTTTACCTGAGCTAGTATCCCACCTAAAGCAGCCAGTTTATTTTTTGGCTGGTGCTGAAGATAAGGTTATGGAACCCAAGTATGTACGCCATTTAGCTAGCTTTCACAGACTGTTCCAATACTGTGGTGACAATGTTCTGGAAATTCCTAATTGCGGACATCTGGCTATGTTGGAACAGCCGGATGAAGTAGCCGATCGCATTCGGTCGATAGTCATTGGTCATTAGTCATTGGTCATTGGTCATTGGTAGGTTACAAAAGGACAAATGACAAAGGACAAGGGACAAATAACTACTCAAGAGGTTGATATAACTTCATCACTTGGGTCAGCGCTAATCTAGACTCAACGCCTAGTGTAAGAGGCGACGTATGACCATGAGATAGATGATCGGCGGCGGCACAGCCGATCATAGCGGCGTTATCGGTACAGAATTTCAGAGGCGGGAATAGGACGCGGAGGTTATGTTTAACGGCGGCAGCTTGGAGGTTTTTTCTCAACCCACTATTAGCTGCTACACCGCCACCAATGGCAATTGTATCTAGACCATAGTCTAGGGCACAGGCGATCGCTCTTTTGGTTAGCGATCGCGCTACAGTTTCCTGAAAGCTAGCTGCTACATCTGCCACTGGCACTTGTCCACCATCTTTTTCTAGTTGCTGCACTAAACGCAATACAGCCGTTTTTAACCCACTAAAACTCGCATCATAACGATGAAACCCCCCACCAGGTAAAGAAACTTTTCCTTCTGGGAGAGGAAAGGCTTGGGGATTTCCTTGTTGTGCCAACTTGTCAATTACTGGCCCACCGGGATAACCTAGCTTTAATAATCGCGCTACTTTATCAAAGGCTTCACCCGCAGCATCATCACGGGTTTGCCCCAGTGTTTCGTATGTACCACAATCTTTGACGAAAATCAAGCTTGTATGTCCGCCAGAAACTAATAAACTCAAGAAAGGGGGATTTAGACTTGATTCGCTCAAGTAAGTTGCATAAATGTGACCTTCGAGGTGATGAACTCCCAAAAATGGCTTGTTGTGTACCATCGCTAAGGTTTTGGCAGCAGTTAACCCCACCAAGAGCGCTCCTACAAGTCCAGGCGCACAAGTGGCGGCAATTGCGTCAATTTGTCCCCAGTCTAGCTGGGCTTGCTCTAAGGCTTGTGCGATCGCAACATTTATCGTTTCCAAGTGCTGGCGAGATGCAACTTCCGGCACTACCCCACCATACTGTTGATGGACTGGAATTTGCGAGGCGACAATACTGCTACAAACTTTACGATTGTTAACAATTGCGACGGCAGTTTCATCACAACTGGTTTCTATTGCTAAAACGGTTGTCATTTAAAGTAATGAGTGCTGAGTCTGAAGTCCAGAGTAATCAAGAGAAAATTTTGCTTCTTTACTACCCTACAACAAGAATTCTTATACTCAGCACTCAAGACTTCACACTCTATTTTGGTTGAGAAGCTTTAACTTTTATTTACTTAAACTTTACTCGGTTCCCACCCAAGAGTATGATGACTTCCTAGTTATGCAAATAAACAGCTGTACAAGCCGCTTCGTTTTGTACAAAGAACTTCTTGTTTTGTAATAAAAGGAAACAACTCTATGCGACGATTGTTTGCTTTGATGTTAGCGATTTGTCTTTGGTTCAATTTTGCCTCCCCAGCACAAGCTTTAGGGGCTAATTTGACACCGTGCAAGGACAATCCCGCTTTTCAAGAGCTAGCAGCTAATGCCCGTAATACAACCGCTGACCCCCAATCAGGGAAAAAGCGGTTTGAGCGTTATTCTCAGGCGCTCTGCGGCCCTGAAGGCTATCCCCACTTAATTGTTGATGGTCGTCTAGATCGGGCTGGTGACTTTTTGATCCCCAGCATTCTGTTTCTATATATTGCTGGTTGGATTGGCTGGGTAGGTCGTTCCTATCTGCAAGCGGTCAAAAAGGAATCTGACACTGAATTAAAAGAAATCCAAATCGATCTTGGTTTGGCACTCCCTATAATTGCGTCAGGCTTTACTTGGCCAGTCGCAGCACTCCAAGAATTACTCTCTGGAAAATTAACAGCGAAGGATTCAGAAATCCCTATTTCCCCACGCTAAATCAGCTTAATTAATTCATTTGTTTTGGAGAATAAATTCATGGCAGACAAAGGCGAGCAATCATCATATTTGATTAAGTTTATTTCCACAGCACCTGTGGCAGCTACCCTCTGGCTGACAATCACAGCAGGTATCTTGATTGAATTCAACCGCTTTTTCCCCGACTTACTTTTCCACCCACTGCCATAAGTGGAAAATGGAATTTAGCATAGTTGAATTTCTTGTGTTTTTCCTAAAATTATGTAGTTGATGTATTCAGCTTAGTTAAGCAGAATTATCACCAAAATAGGCAGCACAAAGAGTTTTTTGAAACTCGTGATCCTGTTTACAGATCGCGAGTTTCACACTATTAAAAGTAGCTAAATTAATTTTTCTAAACTTCTTAGCCAAAAGACATCTTTAGCTACAATTATTATTAATATAAAAATGCCACCATTTTAAATTTAGAGGCGAACATAAAATATGGCACAAGCTGTAGATGCATCAAAGAATCTCCCCAGCGATCCCAGAAATCGGGAAGTTGTTTTCCCTGCATTTCGCGATCCGCAACTGGGAAACCTAGAAACCCCGGTTAATGCTTCTCCCTTGAGCAAGTGGTTCATTAATAACTTACCTGCCTATCGCCCAGGTCTGTCTCCTGCTAGACGCGGTTTAGAAGTTGGCATGGCTCATGGTTACTGGATATTTGGCCCCTTTGCCAAATTGGGCCCCCTGCGGGATACAGATAATGCGAATTTAGCTGGTTTATTAGCAGCGATTGGCTTGGTTGTTCTTCTGACAGCGGGTCTATCCCTCTATGCGAATAGCAATCCTCCGAAAGCGCTTGTCAGTGTTACCGTACCCAATCCCCCGGTAGATGCTTTTAACTCTAAAGAAAGCTGGAACAATTTTGCCAGTTCTTTCTTGATTGGTGGTATTGGTGGTGCAGTAGTTGCTTACTTTTTGACTAGCAATCTAGGGCTAATTCAAGGTTTATTTGGTTAATTTAGAAATGAAGAGTTAGGAGTTAAGAGTTGGGATTTAAAATTCATAACTTCTAACTCCCGTAGAGACGCGATTAATCGCGTCTCTCCAAACTTATTTAAACAAAACCGTTTCAATGTCATTTAAAGCAGTTTCAAAATCGTCATTAACGATTTGAATATCAAATTCATCTGCGGCTTGAATTTCTTCTTGGGCGCGGAGTAAACGACGGGCGATCGCTTCTTCAGAGTCTTGGGCGCGAGAGCGTATCCGTTTCTCCAGTTCATCAAAAGAAGGCGGTAAGATAAAAATGCTGAGGGCACTGGGGAAGGAAGCACGAATTTGTCTTGCGCCTTCTAACTCAATTTCCAGCACTACCAACTTGCCAGATTGAATTTGGTTAAGTACAGCTTCACGGGGAGTGCCGTAATAGTTACCAGCAAATTCTGCCCATTCTAAAAACTCACCTTCAGCCACTAATTGTTCAAATTTACTAAGGCTGACAAAATAATAATTTTTGCCATCGATTTCTCCTGGACGGGCAGAACGAGTCGTTGCAGATACGGAAAAATAAAGTTCTGGATGACGTTGTAGGAGCGATCGCATTAAAGTGCCTTTACCAACCCCGCTAGGGCCAGTCAAAACAATCAACCTGCCTAAATCTAAGCATTCTTCTGTGGTAGCACTACTCTGTATGGGTAAAACTGGCATTATCCCCTCAACCTGTGAATCAATCAATAGATATTATTCATTAGTCTTGTGTTCCCGGCCAAGTCCACTAGTGACTAAGGAATTTGTAGCATGGGTGACAGAAAACTTATCTAATTCACATCGTACTGCTGATACGGTACAAAGAGGAGTAGGAATAATTTAGTGTTAATTATCTACAGTTTGGTGATCGCGGGAAATTACAAAGCGATTCGCTACCGTTTCCGGCTGAATTGCTGACAGAATTACGTGGCTGGAATCGGTGATAATTACAGCCCTAGTCCGACGACCGTAAGTTGCATCAATCAGTTGACCTCTGTCCCGCGCATCGGTAATAATCCGCTTAATCGGGGCAGACTCTGGACTGACAATTGCAACTACTCGGTTAGCAGACACAATGTTACCAAAGCCGATGTTGATTAATTGAATCTCCATAAAAAAAACTCACGCCAAAGGCGGTTTGAGAAGCTGGAAATAAACTTATTTCTATGTTATCGCCAAAAAACAGGAGTTACAACGCATAAATTCAAGCCAGCCTTTGTTATTAAATAATGTCTGCTTTTTTTCGCTGTTTATTGGCTAAAATTGCTGAAAATCTTCCCAAAGACATAGGCGCAATTACACTGATACAAGCTAGTTGGATGATGTACATTTATTTTGTTTGAAACAAGTATCTAGCTCGGAAATTGATGGAGAGCAAAATCAACTGTTTGCAGAAGTAGAGAAAAGGGAAAAGGGTAATAAAAATCTCTTTCTCCTTTCTGCAAGAGCTATTTTTAGTACTTTTCGTTTGTATGCAATAAACTCTGCTCTCTCTGCTAAAAGGCTACAGTGTAAACACAAGAATTCCACAGCCATATCTTTGAAATCTCGTACTGGTTGTCATCCTCCCTCGGGATGAATTTCGAGTCTCATAACTGAAGTCGACACTTATAACAATTCTGTATAGAAGATGCGCTAAACCTAATTTAAGTACAAGAAAGAAAGAAGAAAGAAGAACGAACCGCATACTCCTAAGTCGAAGCAAGCTACGTGTAGCGTCTCGCTAGAGAAGTCGGGCAACCCACCCAACGCACTGGCTTCTCTGCGTTAGCCTGCGGGAAGCTGCTACGCGTCTACGTTATTTCGTTATCCCGTAACTTGTGCATAAGTCCTATAAATGATCAGATGAATTCAGTCCACTTAAGTGGACTTTGGCTATCAACTCATAACTTCAGTTTTGGGCAGGATTATTGTCCACCATTCACAGCACGCATCCCTCGGACACTTCCTGCTTGGCAATCGCGTAACCAAGTATTCACTGCTTGGGCAACAGTGCCATTACTACTATTGCGTGGTGGGGATAATGGCTGCTGTGCTGAATTGGAACCAGTTTGAGAAAACATCATTACTAAATGCCAACCAGTTGTAGTTTTAGTCAACAATAGCCAGTGGAATTCCTGCAATTCGATTGCTTTCTTTCCTATATATTGCCGCTCCAAGGTAGTAAAGAAAACTTGCTCAACTCCTGATGCAGAGCTTTTAGACGCATCTGCACTATATTCTTCAAGGTTAAGGGGCAGAGGAGTAAATTCAGGTCTTCCTGCAACTAGCATATAACTGTAAATATCACTGCTTCTGCTGAGGCGACGGGCGCGTTGACTGGCGCGATTAGTATAACTAGGTAAATCTTGAAGTAGCTGTGGAGTTAATGTTTCTAAATTTTGATTGGAACAGAAAGACTTCGCCCCATCGTTGATATTTTCCCTTTCTGCTAGCGCCGAGGAGTTAGGGGTGAGGCTTTTCGAGAACGCTGGGTAAATAAGGCTATTTGATACTAAAATCCAAAAGCCACAAGCTAAAAGCCAACTATAATTTTTCTTCTTGAGTGAAGAGGCAATATTTTTCTCCCCTACACCCTCCACTCTGTCTCCCTGTCTCTCGCTGACTGTTAGCTTCATGCCACTGTGGTTAACTCCTCAGAAATCCTCTTCCAGGCTAACTCTGGCTCAGTAGCAGTAGTAATGGGACGGCCAATTACTAAATAATCTGCACCAGCTTTTATGGCTTGTGCTGGAGTGAGCGATCGCTTTTGATCTGCATTATCCGCCCAAGTTGGTCTAACGCCGGGACAAACTAGCAAAAAGTGATCTCCACAAGTCTCTCGTAGCTGTGCCACCTCTTGAGGCGAACAAACTACCCCATTCAAACCACATTCTTGAGCCAGCAGGGCCATTTCTAGAGCATATTCTGGCAATTCAAGGGGTATTTTTAAATCAAACGCCAACTGCCTAGCAGAAATGCTCGTCAGCAGGGTAATAGCAATTAACTTTGGTGGTTGTACACCCGCTTGGGCTGCCCCTTCGTGTGCCGCTCCAATTGCGGCTTTCAGGGCATCTCTACCACAGGTAGCATGAATCGTCAGCAAATCCACTCCATATCTAGCTGCACTCCGGCAAGCACCAGCAACAGTGTTGGGGATATCATCAAACTTTAAATCTAAGAAAATGCGCTTTTCCTTAGACTTTAGGACTTCCAGAATTTTGGGGCCAGTGCTGGTAAACAACTCTAAGCCGACTTTCCAAAAACCGACTTGCGGAAGTTGATCTATAAGAGCGATCGCACTTTG
Organism: Nostoc sp. UCD121; assembly: GCF_014222285.1. GTDB lineage: Bacteria > Cyanobacteriota > Cyanobacteriia > Cyanobacteriales > Nostocaceae > Nostoc. The sequence continues at coordinate 9,282 of NZ_JACKZS010000019.1, read as the reverse complement.
TTCATCTGGTACATCCAATGCCACAATAACTCGCTGTTCTACCTGTTCCCTATTCCCCATTCCCTACTCCCCATTTAAGGCACTAAACGCACAAACTTATTTTTCCCAACTTGTAAAACCTTACCTTGTAACTGGGCAGAATCAGCAAAAGTAGTGTCAACATCGGTAATGCGATCGCCATCTATACGCACTCCACCTTCTTGAATTTTCCGCTTACCTTCCCCTGTACTTTTGCATAAGCCAGTGACATTGAGAATATAAGCTAATTTAGCGGGATGCGATATCTCAGCTAGAGAAAATTCGGGAACTGCACCTTCCTTTCCGCCACTTTGGGCTGCTTCTTTGGCTTCTTGGGCGGCTGTTTCGCCGTGGTACTGCTTAACAACTTCATAAGCTAAAAGTGTTTGGCGATCGCGGGGATTTTCTGGCAGATTGTCCAAAGGTAAATCCGTCAGCAGTTCAAAATATTGTGACAGCAGATTATCTGGAACCCCTTGCAACTTCTGATATTTTTGACCCGGATGTTCTGACAACCCAATATAATTACCTAGAGACTTGGACATTTTTTGCACCCCATCTGTACCAATCAAAATAGGCAGCAGCATCCCAAACTGGGGCTTTTGACCAAAATGACGCTGTAAATCTCTACCCACAGCGATGTTAAATTTCTGATCAGTCCCTCCTAATTCCACATCTGCTTCCACGGCAACGGAATCGAAACCTTGCATTAACGGGTATAGGAACTCATGGATAAAAATCGGATTCTCTTTTTTATAGCGATCGGCAAATCCTTCTTTCGCCAACATCTGCCCCACTGTCATCGTCGAGAGTAACTCTAAAATTTTCTCTAAGTTGAGCTTAGAAAGCCATTCGGAGTTATAACGTACCTCTAGCCTTCCTGGTGTGTCAAAATCCAAGATAGGACGTACTTGGTCAAGATAAGTCTGGGCATTTTGGGCAACATCTGCTTCTGTAAGCTGGCGGCGCACCTCAGATTTTCCAGTCGGATCGCCAATGCGTGCTGTAAAATCGCCAATAATTAGAACTGCTATATGGCCTGCATCTTGAAACGCTCGCAGTTTTCGTACTGGTATGCTATGACCTAGATGAATATCAGTACCAGTAGGGTCAATGCCCAACTTTATCCTCAAAGGTTTATTTGTAGTTGCCAAAAGCTTTTCTAGACTTTCACTGTTAACATCAACTGGTTGTGGAAAAACTTCTACAACACCACGACGCAGCCAAGCAAAATCTTGCGTCATACTAGAAAATCCACTGTTAGCTATGTTTTGCACACTAGAAGTTAAGTTGGTTATAAACACTTGCAATTTATCCACTTTCTCATCTGCCAAACTACTATAATTGCAAAAAATTAACCGCCTTGCTTCGTCCAATCAATTACAGTTAAATTTATAAGTGAGGAAGTGAAATCGCCGTGTCGTCTTCTAGGACTTTTGAAGATAAACAGCCACAACGTCGGGCTTCATCAGGTTTTGAGTTTTTGAAAGGAGTTGGTCAGGTAACTGGGGGTACTCTCCTCTCAATTACCATGTTGGCAAGTTCCATTGTAGCCGGAGGACTGGTTGGTTTAGCCATTAGTTTCCGTAATTTGCCAGATGTCAGACAGCTACGTAACTTCTTTCCCTCAGAAACAACTTACATCTATGACGTTAAGGGTAAACTTTTAACGAGTATCCACGGGGAAGCCAACCGGGAAGTCGTACCCCTGGATAGAATTTCTCCGAACTTAAAACGGGCGGTATTAGCAAGTGAAGATAGCCACTTCTACGATCACCACGGTATCAACCCCAGTGGTGTTGGTCGGGCTATAGTAGTTAACGCTGTAGCAGGTGGAGTCAAAGAGGGTGGCTCTACTGTTACTATGCAATTGGTCAAAAACCTGTTTTTGTCTCAAAAGCGTGCCTTTACCCGGAAATTAGCGGAGGCAGTGCTGGCAATCAGGTTAGAGCAAATTCTCACTAAAGACCAAATTTTAGAAATGTACCTCAATCAAGTTTATTGGGGTCATAACAATTATGGTGTACAAACGGCAGCCCGCAGTTACTTTAATAAGTCATCAGAATATTTAAGCTTGGGTGAGTCAGCAATGATGGCGGGTTTGATCCAAGCACCAGAAGAATTCAGCCCCTTTGTGAGCATGAAGCTGGCAAAACAGAAACAAAAAGAAGTGCTGGGGCGGATGCTGGATTTAAACTGGATCAACCAGTCAGAGTATGACAATGCCCTCAAACAAGAAATCAAACTTGGTAGAATCAAATCCTTTCAAGGTAGTGCCCTACCTTATATAACCAATACCGTAGCGCAGGAGTTGGCTAAGAAGTTTGGGCGTGAGACATTACTCAAAGGCGGAATGCGCGTACAAACTACAGTTGATGCCAACTTCCAAACTATGGCAGAGGAAACTGTTGTTAAGTGGCATAAATCACTTCTTGGGCAGGGATTATCTAAGAATCAAATCGCCTTGGTAGCAATTGATCCGCGCACACATTTTATTAAAGCACTGGTGGGTGGTGTAGATCCTAAAATCAGTGAATTTAATCGTGCAACCCAATCTCAACGTCAGCCCGGATCTTCCTTTAAACCGTTTGTCTACTATACTGCTTTCGCTACTGGTAAATATGCGCCAGACTCAACGGTGGTAGATTCTCCAGTCAGCTATCAAGATGGTAATGGTCGGTACTTTCCCAGAAATTATGATGGGGGTTTTAGCGGCCCTATGCCAATTCGCACGGCTTTAGCCCAGTCGCGCAACATTCCTGTGATTAAGATTGGTAAGGCTGTTGGCATGAATCGAGTGATCGAAACTTGCCGTACTTTGGGGATCATGAGTCCGATGGAACCTGTTACCTCTCTGCCTCTTGGTGCGATTGGTGTCACTCCCCTAGAAATGGCTAGTGCTTATGCTACCTTTGCTAATTATGGCTGGCAATCTCCACCCACTGTAATTGCCCGTGTCACCGATAGTAGTGGTAACGTGTTATTGGATAATACCCCGAAACCCCAGCTAGTTCTAGATCCTTGGGCATCGGCAGCCATTATCGATGTGATGCGAACCGTGGTGACTAATGGTACAGGTAAAGGTGCTGCGATCGCTCGTCCAAGCGCTGGGAAGACGGGTACAACTTCTTCAGAAAAGGATATCTGGTATGTGGGCACTGTGCCACAACTAACCACTGCTGTTTGGGTAGGGAGAGACGACAACAGACAACTAGCTAGCCGGGCCACGGGTGGCGGTATGGTTGCTCCCATCTGGAAAGATTTTATGGAGAAGGCACTTAAGAATGTACCAGTGGAAAACTTCAAACCACCTTCCCAGTTTTCTCGCCCCAAATCACAATAGTTTGAGATTTTGAATTTTGGATTTTGGATTGGCAATTAATCCAAAATCTAAAATTTACTAAGCCTGTTTTTCTAGCTCGGCTTTCATCCGTTCTAAAGTCAGGTGCATTTGGTCAAACATTTGTTGCGGGGTGACACCGAATTGACCTAATTGCGTTTTCAGTTGTTCTACCGTCATTTGTGCCATAAAATCTTCTGATAGCTCGAAGCGCTTCATAAAGATGCGATACCGATCCATCATGGCTTCCATTTGCTCAATAAACAGCTTTTTGCCATCCCGGTCAAATTTGCCGTAGTTGTTACCAAGCTTGATTAGCGCTTGATAATCTTCAAAAAGTTGTTTTGCTTCTTGCTGAACTATCTCAGAATCGAAGAATCCCATATTGCTTATATTAAACTGAGCGCCCAGACTCAGTAGCTTAATAGTTTTACTTCTATTTATTATTTTAGTCTAGGTGAGTAATCTAGTGACGAAGCTTCGGTTTTAGTACGGTTTGTTACCGAAATTTCAACACTTGACTTGAGAACTTTTTCGCTGTGTAAAGCGACTTAATAAAGCCGCAATACTCATAGCTTTAGCCATTGATTTAGGATTGGTGTTTTCACCTAGTTGAATTTTCAGTTCGGGAGCGTATTTTAAAGCTAGTGAATTTTTTGGGTTAAGTTTTAATGCTTGACAGATGTAAACTCTAGCCATCCCCATAAATTTCTGTTTGAGATGCACCAAACCTAATAAGGCATAATAGTCGCTGTTATTTGGCTCTAACTTGATGGCATCGCGCAGTTCTTGCACGGCTAGGGGCCACTTTCCTAGCCTGACGTATTCAATAGCTCGCTGGTAGTGACGTTGAGCGTAGTTTGTCAAAACTGGTTTGACATCAGTTAATGTCAATTCAACTGGGTTAACTTTTACTTCAGAGATTATGGGAACAGCCTTTTGCGGTAGGAAGAGGTCTGGTTTATGGAACCGTAAGTATACTAAATTCAGTATAGTAATTTGTTGCGTCACCTGATAAAACTGATCTAGTGATTTGTATTGAGCTTCTGCATAACAGGCAATCGCTTCTTCATAAAACAATTCTGCTTCGGGTGTAGACATTTTCATAATTTCCTGAGCTATGGCACTTTGAGAAGACAAAGGCTTCTGCTCTAAAACTCTTGCATCCGATCGCAGCATAGCGATCGCAATCAAGCGTTTCTGTCGATGTTTCAGTTGTTGATAAGCTGGGTTGATTAAATGGCTAAATATTGCCGTTGCTAACTTTTGGTCTGGATTGCAGTTTTTGGCATGGCGATCGGGATGTAGCAGCTTCGCTAAAGTGTGATAGCGTTTGAAAATCTGGCGATCATCAGCAATTACAGAAATTCCTAGCACAGCGTAAGGATCACAAAGCTTTTCAAGCCATCCTGGCGGTAGTAAGGTCTGTGACATAGTAGTAATAAAGCTGTTAAAAACTTAAAATTAGCATCAAAGCTCAATGCACAGTCATGTGAAACTTACTCAAATTTCTTCAAATACTAAAATTGTGTGGGAAATTTCAAAAGTCTGAAGGGCAAGCCAGGGTAGTTGACTGTCTGATTGTAGGAACTGTGGTATTGGTAGATTTATTAGAAATATGTTAACTAAGCGCAAAAGTCGAAGCGTTGCTGCTGTTTTAGCTTTTTCTGGCACGCTGACAATTTCAGGATTACATAAATTCTATCTGGGACAGCCTTTTTGGGGTGTTTTGTATGTATTACTTTCCTGGACACCTATCCCCAAGGTAGCTAGTGCTATTGAGGGAGTTTGGTATTTAGCTCAAGACGAAGAAGCTTTTGATCGTAATTTTAATCTAGGCAAGTCAGCGACAAGGAACTCACAAAAGGTAAGTAATCAAGTAGGAGCGATGGCTGACGCAATGCGAGAATTAGATGCTTTGCGTCAGGATGGACTGATTTCAGAGTATGAGTTTGAGCAAAAGCGCCGCCAATTGCTAGACCAGATTTCTTAAATAATTCGTAATTCGTAATTCGTAATTATGTAAGCGAAAAGGGGATTTCAACCCCCATCGCATTAGAATTAACCCTTATGGGATGGGGACTTGACCCAAATATAGGTTAAAGTAAGCGACATGAATAACTGGCTACCTTTGAACCCCAGGTTGCAAAAACTCCGCGCCAAGCTCCTCAACGATCCCTACTATCGCCTACAATCTGGGGAAGAAATTCAGATAGCGGCCAAGTTAGGTATTCGCATTGATGCTAATCAAGCCACTGTAGACGATTGGTTACGCTTACCAGGGTTGTCAATTCACCAAGCGCGATCGCTTGTAGAACTTTCCCATTCTGGTGTTAAATTTTACTGTATTGAAGACATCGCTGCGGCTTTGGCTATACCAGCGCCGCGCCTGGAGCCATTAAAGCCTCTGCTGAATTTTATTTACTATGACCATGAATCTTTAGAAAGTGCTACGCATTTAGTCAATCCGAATACAGCAACAGTCGAAAAGTTAGCACAAATTCCATTTATAGATTTATCTTTAGCGCAAGCAGTGGTTCAAAATCGGCAATCAGCCGGGCCTTACCGTAACCTAGCTGATTTTCAACGACGGCTAGAGTTACCTGGTGATGCGATCGCTCAACTGATGTATTATTTAAGATTTTAAGTTAGAAGTTATTTTAAAACTTCTAACTCTGCTAATTTTAGATTTTGAGTCGAACCTTTGGTGCGCTTACAGCGCAACTTGGATTGAAAGAAAAATCTAAAATCCAAAATCCAAAATTAATTAAATGAACCCAATGCGATCGAGAGGCCAAAAACGAAACGTTGCTCGACCAATGACATTTTCTCTCGGTAAAAAGCCCCAATAGCGAGAGTCATTACTATCATTGCGGTTATCTCCCATGACAAAAAATTCGTCTTTTGGGACTTTCACTGCTTGGTATGGTTGATTTGGTGGTTCAGCAATGTAGTCTTCTGTTAAGGGTTGACCGTTGAGATAGACTTTGCCAGAATCAACACTAATTACCTCACCAGGCTGGCCAATAACCCGCTTGATAAAAGCTTGGTCTTTAGGATATCCCCGACGTTGTAGTTCTGCGGGTGGCTGAAAAACAATAATATCTCCAGTTATGGGAGGGTGAAAATGGTAGGATATTTTTTCAACTACCAAGCGATCGCCAGTATGTAAGGTTGGCAGCATGGAATCCGAAGGGATATAGCGAGGTTCGGCGATAAAAGTTCTGATTAGAAATGCTAAACATAATGCGATCGCAATTAAAATCAGATTTTCTTGCCAACTACGCCATACTTTTGACGAAGCACGTTCTTCTTTTGCATCACTTTCGTGAGGAATCATAAAAATTTGTAGCCAGTTTCAGAAGTGGGACAAATACCTTGATTATTTTGACTCAAAAGGTATACTTATAAACAATCTAGGTTCTGCATAAACCCATACATATATTAAACAATACAGTTATTACATCTACCAAACACAAGTCAAAGTGCTGTAAATAAACTATGACCTCTTTAAGGCAATATTAAGTTAATGATTAAGATTCCTCGATAATTTAAGAATCCTAATTCTAATTGCTGCAATTATAATATAAGGCAAGTTATTAGATAATTTTCAGTTTTATTGCCTTCTGCTAAAAAAGCTAGTTATCAATTGATAAAGCTATACATACAGTCGGTTTTTATTTGAGCAGACAATTGGTCGTTAAGTAGCAAAACTGCTTACGACATATCTGACAGTATGTGCTTCACTTCAGTGAAAAAAGGCCAAGGTCAGTCTTAGTAGTTGAGTTAAAATTAAATATATTTGATATGTATTATTAAGTCATATTACATAAAATTAACTACTATTACAATGTAATTTTAAACACAGAATTACAGCCTTAACAAGTGATAGCAGTAAAAAATATTACATTTAAATGTAGAATTCAATAGTATAAATGCTATTTAAAACTCATATTTGATTTTTCAAAGACTCAGTACAGCTGACAAAGCCTTCTTTCCTATTGACTATTGCCTACGTATACAGGTAAATTCAGAAATCTCAGAAATCGAAGCGAATTCCTAATATTATGATGATTTTAATAACTTAGCCTGTAATATGCAAATTTTTCCGTAATTACACGGTGACAGTAGATATTAAAGTGTACTATTAATAAGATATAAATATCCATCATTATCGGGAAAAACATTAATCGACAAAAGTCATTAGCAATTTAGTCTAAATTATCAGCATTAAAAATAGAATTAAACTGCCGATAAAATTATTTTTGCTAAATTGGTCAAAAGTATCTAAATTAACGAATAACTGCCCCTTGGCAATGAGAAACTATATTGAATCGATTTTCGTCTAATCTATTTCCTAAAAAATACAAGGTAATATTCTGTCAGTTGAAAATTTAACTTTTTCTTAAAAAAGAAGCAATAGCAGCAGGCAGTAGAATATATCTTATCAACAATAGAACTAACAGTTTGCTAGACTCATTTTTGAAAGATACCCCGCCCCTTGTAAGTAGTTTTGTATGTTAATCAAATAATTCACTAAGTTGTATAATTTACAACTTTCCTGTCCGAATATCTGAAGATAACAACTTCAGTCCGCGAAAACTGCAAATTTTATACGCGACAGTCTAGCTCATCTTATTTGTAAAGCTATAAAACTTGAAATGATAATGCTGTCTTCGCTGTGAAGTGAAAGACAGAAACTAATTCATAACTCCTGTTAAGAGGATTTTGGGGTGTGGCTAATTATCTAATTGTACTCCTTCTTAGAACTAGAGGTAAGAATGTGGAAATGCAGACCTTGCCTTTTATGAATAGGTTGATATTACACAATACTTGGTACTGTGTAAGCATTCATTCTCATTGAAATCTCAAGTATGTAGGTTCAGTTAAAGCCATATAGTCTATTGTGAATCTTCGTTAGCCCCAATTCCAATTTTCAGAATTTACCAGTAACTAACTGGTATTTAAGACATCTAAAAAAAATGTGCTATAACGTACCGTCATAACCGTGGTTGATGGTTGGATCTTTGAAGGAGCTATGAGGTGGAAAACAATAAGTCGTTTCTGTGGCCAGAAGGAATATTAATTGCACTGCTTGCTTTAGGTGGTGTTTTTAGCCTTGCTTTCATGATGCTTCTCAGACCAAATACCTCAGAGGCTCAGAGTAGACAAAATATCGATGTCAAGGATGTGGCTGCAAATGTAGGAACTCAGCAGCGCATTGAGAAATTAAAAGCGGCGATGTTTACAAGTTGGCAGCAAGAAGCACAAACAAAAGGGCTATCCTACGCTTTGCCATCACGTTTTCAAGGGGCAATAATTGAAGAGGCAAAACTAACTCAGGGTGAAAAAGTGATTGCTCTGACCTTTGATGATGGCCCTTGGCCTGACACTACAGAGCAAGTGCTAGATATTCTGAAATCAAATAATATCAAAGGAACGTTTTTTGTTGTTGGACAGAACCTAAAAAATTATCCAGAAATAGGAAAAAAAATTGTAACAGAAGGTCATGTCATTGCTAACCATACTTGGCATCACTGGTATCACTTTTTTAATCAACAAGCAGCAGCTTTTGAAATTGATCGCACAACAGACCTAATCTATCAAATCACAGGCGCTAAAACAAATCTCTTCCGACCGCCTGGTGGGAATCTGCACAATGGATTGTCTGCTTATGCTAGAGGACAGAAGTATGCTGTGATCATGTGGTCGGCTGACTCAACAGACTACAAATTACCGACTGTACCAAAGTTGATCGATAACGTAATTAAAGATTCAAAACCTGGTGGTATTGTGCTAATGCATGATGGTGGTGGGAACCGTTCTCGAACTGTACAAGCTTTACCAGAAATTATTAGCAACTTTAGAAAGCAAGGCTATCGCTTTGTGACTATTCCAGAACTTTTAGAAATAGAAGATGCAGG
>NZ_JACKZS010000199.1 GCF_014222285.1 Nostoc sp. UCD121 | reverse complement strand
CAAGGGGGAATTATTGAACAAGTCCTTGTCTCTTCTTCATGTTCAATGCCCAATTCCCCATTCCCAATTCCCAATTCCCAATTCCCAATTCCCAATTTACCACTTGCCTAATAGTACCTTTTCGTAGTACATCTATACTAACTAAATACAGGAAATAGTCGCCCAAAAACCTTTGCAGGCGAATATTCCTGAAATCAGTCGTCAATTATGATTGGCCGTCTGTGGGTAGAAGTGCGAGGATTTGGTCAACAAACTGTTGATGGTCAACAACTGGCTTAGAAATGTAGCCATCAGCGCCGCTTTGCTTGAGAAAATTCTCGCGATCGCCTTCCATAGCATGTGCCGTCACCAAAATAACAGGTAAGTTCGCTGTTTTTGGATCGGATTTTAACATCTGTGTAATCTTGATTCCATCAACAGATTTCCCTTGGTAAACACTTCTGGACAGAGAAACATCCATTAAAATCAGGTCGGCTTCTCCTGATTGGGCAATTTTTATCACTTCTTCGACATTTTCAGTATGTTTTACTCCCAAGCCGCCGCGCTTGGACAAAATCTTGGAAAAAACGCGAGCATTAATTAGATCGTCTTCGACAATTAAAACAGTTTTCATGAGAATTTTAGTTATAGAGGTAGAGGTGAGGGGATTAAGCAATTCAAAATTAAAAATGAAAAAATGCAGTCATGGCAGGTATCCTGGCTATAAAGCCTATACAAATGAAATGTGCAGCAGATTATCATTCGATTAAAACAGTTACCTGCTATCTGTTTCCTTTTTAATAGTGTATGTAACTCCTTGTCATCAAGGATGATACTACTGCTTTTTCTTTTATGACTATCAATATTTTGTTAGGAATACCATTTCATCCGTTATGCTGTGGTTGCTGCAATATTGAGTTCTGCCGGCTTTTGTGTAGTTAAATTTCAGGGAAAAAACTCATGGCAAAACAGTTAAACCTTCTCTCAACGGGACAGGTAATTCCAACAGCCCTGCACACCGAGATGCAACGGTCTTATCTCGAATATGCCATGAGCGTGATTGTCGGGCGAGCGCTACCAGACGTGCGTGATGGCTTAAAACCAGTGCATCGGCGCATTTTGTATGCAATGCACGAACTCGGTTTAGTACCAGATAGACCCTATCGAAAATGTGCCCGTGTAGTGGGTGATGTGTTGGGTAAATACCATCCCCACGGCGACCAATCAGTTTACGATGCCTTAGTCAGGCTAGTGCAGGATTTTTCTAGCCGCTATCCTTTGCTAGCAGGACACGGTAACTTTGGTAGTGTCGATAATGACCCGCCAGCAGCGATGCGTTACACAGAAACGCGCCTCGCACCCATCAGTCATGAGGGAATGCTGACAGAAATCGGCGAAGAAACGGTGGAATTTGTCGGGAACTTCGATAATTCCCAGCAAGAACCAACGGTGTTACCTGCTCAATTGCCGTTTCTGTTGCTCAATGGCTGTTCTGGGATCGCCGTGGGAATGGCGACAAATGTACCACCCCACAACTTGGGGGAAATTGTGGATGGGTTAATTGCCTTAATCGACAACCCAGATTTGCCAGATGAAAAGTTATTTGAGTTAATTCCAGGGCCAGATTTTCCCACTGGCGGAGAAATAATTGGTGAGACTGGAATTCGGGAAGCATACACCACAGGTAAAGGTGGAATTTTGCTGCGGGGAGTTGCGACTCTAGAAGAAATTCCAGCCAGTAGGGGAAGCAAGCGACGGACGGCAATTATCATTACAGAGTTGCCATATCAAGTGAATAAGGCAGCCTGGATTGAGAAGGTAGCTGACTTAGTAAATCAAGGACGCTTGCAAGGAATTTCTGATCTGCGGGATGAGAGCGATCGCGAAGGGATGCGAGTAGTAATTGAACTCAAACGCGATACCAATCCTCAAGAAGTTCTCCAGCATTTATATCACCAAACTGCTTTGCAAATGACGTTTGGGGCAATTCTCCTAGCAATAGTAGATGGACAACCGCGCCAATTAAGTTTGCGTCAACTGTTGCAAGAGTTTTTGAGTTTCCGAGAAGAGACGCTGAACCGTCGCTACAATTACGAGTTGGGTAAAGCCCAAAGTCGCGTGCATTTGGTGGAAGGTTTACTCAAAGCCCTATCTAATTTGGATCGGGTAATTGAAATTTTACGGCAAGCTCCCGATGGGAGTACGGCAAAAATAAATCTTTGTAGCCAACTAGATTTGAGTGAGGTGCAAGGAGATGCAATTTTGGCTATGCCGTTGCGCCGCCTCACCAGTTTAGAACAGCAAAATTTGCAGCAAGAATTTGAGCAAGTTAGCGAACAAATTAGTTCGCTAGAACAATTACTCAACGATCGCCGCGAATTACTCAAGGCGCTAAAAAAAGAATTGCGATCGCTCAAGCGTAAGTACAGCGATCCCCGGCGAACAAAAATTGGAGAGGAGCAAAAGTCCAGGGCAGAGGAGCAGAAGTCTAGATCCGAGGAGGAGGAACTTAAATCTTCTGAACCGGCAGAAGAAGCAATTTTAGAATTCACCCAACGGGGTTATGTCCGCCGCACCCAACCATCTGGGAGAAAGTCAAAAGCTGAAAATGGTTTGCACGATAATGACTTTATTATCCAAACTGTGTTGACTGACACCCAAAAAGACCTGCTAATACTAACCGGTGGCGGCAAAGTCTATCCTGTGAATGTAGGGGAAATTCCTCCAACTACTGGGCGTTCTCCACGGGGAAAACCTTTGATTACTATGCTCAGTAATACTGCTCAAGGCGCTCAAGAAGCTGTAGTCAGCCGCTTTTTGCTGCCGGACAATCTCGAAACTCAGCAGATGATTCTTTTAACAAAACAGGGACGAATTAAGCGTCTGTCTCTGGGAGAATTTACAAACTTGACGCGGCGCGGAATCACGATTTTAAAGCTCAAAGACGATGATGAATTGTCATTTACCCAGTTCACAAAACCAGGGGAACATCTGATTTTAGCTAGTTCCGGTGGACGAGTATTGCGCTTCGCAACCAATGATGAACAATTACCGATTATGGGTCGCACAGCAATGGGTTTACAAGCATTTCGGTTATTGAAAAATCAGCAAATGGTTGGCTGTGTGACTGTCGGTAAAGATGATCATCTGCTGCTAGTTACTCAAGAAGGATATGCCAAGCGCATGGCTGCGAGTCAGTTAAGAGCGGCCAATCGCGGTGATTTGGGGACGCAAGCACTAAAATTTGCTAGCAAAACTGATAATTTAGCTGGTATGGTCATAGCAATCGCATCTGGCGAGGTAGCTTTAGTCACCAATAAGGAACGGGTAGTGCGGATACCTGTGGAAACAGTGCCGATTTTAGGCAGGGATGTCAAAGGTGAAAGTATCATCAAACTCAACCGCGATGAAAAAATCATCACTGTGGCTGAAGTGCGATCGTAAATCAGAATGATATTCAACTTGCGACAAGCCAACTTGCAGGATTTAGAGGCGCAATCCAACTGCGCCTCGAACTCCTGCGGGAGGTTGGCGAAATTAAAGGTGACTCTGACACTGCAAACCTAGCAGAAGCAACTCGAAAATATCTTGGCGAAAAAATGCCGTCAGGTGAGTTTTTAGCTTGGGTAGCTGAAGTGGATAGTCAAATTGTTGCCACTAGCAGCTTAGTATTTTTTCAACGGCCCCCTTACAACGGCAATCTCTCAGGCTTAGAAGCCTACATTATGAACGTGTATACAATTCCGATGTGGCGAGGACAGGGAATTGCTACAGCATTGTTAAAGGAAATTATCAGCTTTATGAGAGCAACTAAGGCAAAACGCCTCTGGCTTCATGCTACTGAGGATGGTAAACGTATCTACGAGAAGCTTGATTTTATCTTGACTTCAAAAGAAATGGAAATTGTCTGGTACTGACCTAAATTCTTAATATTTTTTGATTCAAAATAATAAAGTCGATTTAAATCAAGCAATACACATAAAATACTTGATAATTAATCTCAATAATATATTATTGTTGATAAGGCTAAAATCTAGATAACATTTTTTTACCTCAGCAAATCTTACTGAAGGCTGATGTTTTAATCTGTATAAATAGCTATTTCTATTTATGTCAAGCTATGGAAACAAAAGTATAAAATATGTTGCTTTTCTAAAAATATTTGTTATATTAGTTTACATAAGGCAATAAAGCTTAAGAATTAAGTTTGGAGTCCGAACCATGACAAATGCAAGCACAACAAAAGTAACTACTCCCGTAATCGAAGATCGCAACGCTTGGCGCTGGGGCTTTACCCCACAAGCAGAAATTTGGAACGGTCGCTTGGCAATGATTGGCTTTTCAGCAGCCGTTTTGGTTGAGCTTTTTTCTGGTCAAGGCTTCCTACATTTTTGGGGCATCCTATAAGTTTTAATATCTAAAGATGACCTATAAATAAAAAAACCTGGAGTGCTAATTCACTACCAGGTTTTTTATTGTTTTGTCATTTGTCAGTTGTCATTTGTCATTTGTTTATTTACTAATGACCAATGACTAATGACTAATTGACTACCGAATATACTCTTTGAGAACGCTGTTACGATTTGGGTGGCGTAACTTACGAAGTGCCTTCGCTTCAATTTGACGAATCCGTTCGCGGGTAACGTTGAAAATCTGGCCGATTTCCTCAAGGGTTTTCATCCGACCATCATCCAAGCCGTAACGTAGTCTGAGGACATCGCGTTCGCGGGGGCTGAGGCTGTCGAGGACTTTTTCAAGGTCTTCGCGCAGAAGATTTTTGGAAACTTGGTCTTCTGGTGTTTCACCATCAGATTCAATAAAATCGCCTAACCGAGAATCTTCTTCTTTACCAATAGGCGTTTCTAGTGAAATAGGCAACTGGGCAGATTTAGCAATAAACCGCAACTTCTCAATGGTCATTTCCATCCGAGTAGCGATTTCTTCCTCGGTTGGTTTGCGACCCATTTCTTGAGATAGTAACTTGGTAGTTTTCTTAATCCGAGAGATGGTTTCGTAAAGGTGAACTGGAAGGCGAATTGTGCGGGATTGGTCTGCGATCGCGCGGGTAATTGCTTGACGAATCCACCATGTAGCATAAGTGGAAAACTTGTAACCTTTTTCGTGGTCAAACTTTTCAGCGGCACGAATCAAACCGAGACTGCCTTCCTGAATTAAGTCTTGGAACGACAAACCACGATTCATGTACTTCTTAGCAATTGAAACTACAAGACGGAGGTTAGATTGCACCATCTTGTCTTTCGCCCTGCGACCAACATGGAGGCGATAACGAAAGGCTGGTAGTGGCAGTTGTACTGCTTCTGCCCATTCACTATCTCGAGGATCGCGATCCAACTGTTCTGAGAGTCTTTCCCGCACTCTCTCTAATTCCAGTAAATCGGCGATTTTCCGCGCCAATTCGATTTCTTCGTCTGCCCGCAACAGCCGAATTCTACCAATTTCTTGCAAGTAAAGCCGAATGGAATCTTCTGTGTAATGCTTTTTCTTGCTTTGTGTCCGACGACGCGATTTAGCGGCTTTTCCAGACTTTGCGTCGTCCTCATCAGTCTGAGGCTCTAAAAATTCATCGTCACCTTCATCGATGATAAGCAAGTCCTCTTCATCATCTATTAAGAGTTCTTCTAACTCGAGCTCAGGCTGATTCATTATTTCTAGGTCAGGCTGATATATGCTTTCGAGTACGTTGTTAGCCTGGTTCATGCCGCGTTCCTCATGCTCCTTGCAGAATCAATTACTCAAGATGTGTTTACTGCTCTTTTAAACGAGCCAATTGTCAACCGAAAATAAGTTTTTTGGCAGATTTGCCAGAAATATTTTCGGATATTTTGCACCTCCGGTAGGAGGTTTTTTTACTTTAGTTTAAGCCATTTTTAAAAGTGATTTGCTCACCCTAGTAAATGTTATATGTGTTGCTATCACATATTGCTTTCAACTAACTGGTCAAAAAAAATACTCGTCTTTCTGAAAAAATTTGCCACTCTATACTAATGAGTTCAGACTGCTGGCAGATTTTCTTATAAAGACTCTTCCGATTGTAGCCTGTTTCACAGAAATTGCACTCTTTTTGTGTATTAATCATGAACTCCCAGAGTAATTATTAGCCACTATTACCAAAAAGACATTAAAAACAAGAGTTATACCCTGAAATTTTTCTCCACTTTTCGGAATTGCAGTGACGTTCTTATTACATTACAAAGTAAGTACGCTTGCTCCTGCTCGATTTCATGTATTTTACACAACATTAATTACTTAGGAAGAGTGCATTGTATGTTAACTCAGACGACAAGTATTAATCTAGCCATTTTTACATTTCCTTCATAAATTACGCATTCCTGAGATTAAAGCTAGTCTTTCGATTGGGTAAATACAACCAGGGTAGCGGTGCTTGCCTTAGAGGAGTTAACCTTCTGCTTACTAATTACCTTAACTGAGGAGTTGAGGCTGTAGCATATCGACCTGATGGCAGATCAATTTAGGTTTAACTAATTCGGCCTTATTCACACGTTAGCGCACTGTGGCGATTTCAGCCCTATGAAACTTGACAAACTCTTCTTATTGTATACAAGGATATTTTAATCAATTCAAAAACAATTTGTCCTGTGAATTTGCCAGTATAGTCCTATTTCTGGCAAAACTTCATTAGATACATACGATACAATCGCGATCGCTACGGCAGTACATGAAGATATTAACAAGTTTTCAGCCAGATGGTGTGTGCTTCCAGTAGCATTATCTCAAGCTGAGAGAACCCAGAAAATTACCTGATGATTTTAGTTACAAAGCTGGATTGCGTAACTTAATTGTAAATTTCAATACTTATATTTCGGTAACTTCCTGTCATCTTATGATGAGAAATCCTCAAAATACTTATTAATTGCTGTTTGATAGATAATATTCGGTGATTTTCTTAAAGCATAACAAATGTGTTTCTAGTTGGTGGACAAAATTAATTAGCTAGTCAGTGCAAAAAGTATTGTGCTAACTAGCTTTCCAATAAAGTTGGTAGTTTTGCTAACACTAAAAGATTGAATTTTCGTCAGATATTGACAATAAGCAAATTATATGGTTCTTCAAAAATTTCAAATTTACGCAAGAGTTACGGAATAACATAGACGCAAAGCGGTGAGCCATTCCGGTGGACAGGTTCCCCGGCATAAAGGAACTGGCGTTAATGTAGCGCAAGGTACGAGCTTCACCCGTAGGGCTTGCCGGAGGCTACCGCAGAGGCGCAGTTGTATAAAACATTTATGAAGTATTGCTTTGTCATCATCCAAAAGAAGTGTTTTTATAGAAACCTAGGATATAAAAAAGGTAATGGGTGAAAACGTATCACTCATTACCAATGTCACAAATTATTAGAGTAGTGCTAGGGAATTGATATTAAATATCTAAATCGGTGAAGTTGAGTTTAGAACCATAGGTTTCGATAAATTCTCGTCTGGGTGCGACGCGATCGCCCATTAAGATTGTAAAGATGCGATCGGCTTCGGCTGCATCCTCAATTTCGACTTGCTTCATTTTGCGGGTTTCTGGGTTCATGGTGGTATCCCAGAGTTGTTGTGGCATCATTTCACCCAAACCTTTGAAGCGTTGGATGGTGTAGTTGGCGTTAGCAGGGAATTTGGCGATCGCTTGATTCTTTTCGCGATCGCTATAGCAATACTCATGATTACGTCCCCGTTCTACTTTAAACAGTGGGGGACAAGCAATATAAATAAAGCCTTGTTCGATGAGCGCTCGTTGATATCGATAGAAGAATGTTAACAACAAAGTACGGATGTGCGCTCCGTCTACGTCAGCATCCGTCATAATTACTATGCGGTGATAACGCAGTTGGTTGGAATCGAATTCATCACCTTTGACACCTAAACCAAGGGCTGTAATTAACGATTGAACTTCGTTATTTTTATAAATTTTAGCGTCATCGGTTTTTTCAATGTTGAGAATTTTACCACGTAGAGGCAAGATAGCTTGAGTGCGGCGATCGCGTCCTTGTTTGGCACTCCCACCTGCTGAGTCACCTTCCACGATGAATATCTCAGATTCGCTAGGGTCACGAGAACTACAATCTGCCAATTTACCAGGTAATGGCGAAGATTCTAGTACAGATTTGCGTCGAACTAATTCGCGTGCATGACGTGCTGCTTCTGCGGCTTTGAAAGCTTGGATAGCTTTATCTAAAATTGAATCTGCGATCGCCGGGTGAAATTCTAGATACTCGGTGAGGACTTCTCCTACCAAAGAATCGACAATCCCCCGCACTTCGGTGTTACCGAGTTTGGTTTTGGTTTGTCCTTCAAATTCTGGATCGGGGACTTTAACGGAAATTACCGCAGTCAAACCTTCACGGACGTGTTCGCCACTGAGGTTAGGTTCATTCTCTTTAATTTTATTGCGCTTGCGGGCGATCGCATTTAATGTCCGAGTCAGAACTGCCTTCAACCCTTCTAAGTGCGTACCACCATCTACCGTGCGAATATTGTTAGCAAAACCTAACACATTATCCGTATAAGCATCAGTACACCATTGCAAAGAAACTTCCACTTGTACATTGTTGCGTTCTCCCTGTACATAGATAATTTCTTCATGCAGGGGTTGCTTTTCACGGTTCATGTAAGCAATGTACTCTTTGATCCCACCCTTGTAATTGTAGGATTCTACCTTCGGTGTATCGCTTTTTAGTAGTTCTAGACGATGGTCAGTAAAGGTAATTTTGACACCTGCATTCAAATACGCCAATTCCCGTAGGCGACCCGATAAAGTGATGTAATCAAACTCAATGCTAGTTGTAAAGATTTGAGTATCTGGCTTGAAGGTGACAGAAGTTCCAGTTCTAGCTTCCTTGTAAGGCTTTGCTTGCAGTTCACTAACTGGGATACCGCGTTCATAGCGTTGGAGATAAACCTTTTTATCTCGCCAAACTGTAACTTCTACAACTTCAGATAGGGCATTAACAACAGAAATACCAACCCCGTGCAATCCTCCAGAAACCTTGTAGCCACCGCCGCCAAACTTACCACCAGCGTGTAGTACCGTCATCACGGTTTCCAAAGCCGATTTCCCGGTGCGCGAGTGAGTATCGACGGGAATACCGCGACCATCATCTGTTACAGTTACGGAACCATCAGCGTTGATATCCACCTCTATATGAGTGCAATGACCCGCCAAAGCCTCATCGATTGAATTGTCCACCACCTCGTAAACTAAATGGTGGAGTCCTCGCGGCCCGGTGGTACCAATGTACATTCCTGGTCGTTTGCGGACGGCTTCCAGACCTTCCAGAACTTGAATCTGATCGGCACTGTAACTGCTCGTCATGTAAACTCTCCTGATGCGTGGGGTTAAACTCGCCTAAAAATAAATAAAAGCAAAAACACTCCAAAATTGTAACACAAAAGCCTTGCTAGCGTCTGTAGGGCATTTTCAAGAGAAGTTTCTACTAGGGTTGCACTACCGTGCAATAACGCCAAACTTGGGCATGGGAGAAAGAGAAGAAAATTAATGACTAATGACTAATGACTAAATTAATTGTGATTTGTGGGGCGACGGCAACGGGTAAATCGAGTTTGGCTTTGGCTTTGGCGATGCGGTTGGGTTCTGTAATTATTAGTGCCGATTCTCGTCAAGTTTACCGTAAGTTTGATATTGGGACGGCAAAACCAACTGTGGCTGAACAAAAATTAGTGCCGCACTATTTAATAGATATCTGCGATCCCACAGACACGATGACAGTAGCAGACTACCAGGAACAAACACAACCGTTAATTGCTTCTGTTGATGTTACGCCACTTTTGCTAGTTGGTGGTACTGGTTTATATATCCGTTCCATTGTTCAAGGGATGAAAATTCCGAGAGTTGCACCACAAATTGAATTGCGATCGCAACTTGAATCTCTAGGTCAGCTTCAACTCTACGCCATGTTACAACAAGTTGACCCCGTTGCAGCACAAAAAATTCATGCTAATGATTCAGTACGAACTCTAAGAGCATTAGAGGTATATTATGTTACTGGATGCCCGATTTCCGAACAACAAGGGGAGAATCCACCGAATTATCCGATTTTGCAAATTGGTTTGGATTGCGATGTTGAAAAGTTGGAGAATCGGATTAAACAGCGTACTGACCAAATGATAGCAGATGGTTTGGTTGGGGAGGTGGAATATCTTTGTCAAAAATATGGCGCTGATTTGTCTTTGTTGAATACTTTGGGCTATCAAGAAATCAAGCAATATTTGGCTGGGGATATTTCCTTAGATGAAGCGAAAGAATTAACAATTTTGCATACACGACAATTTGCCAAGCGACAACGCACTTGGTTTCGCGCATACCCAAAAATTGAATGGTTTGATGCGAATGATCCTGATTTATTAGATAAGGTTTGGCACAGGATAAATGAGTTTACAAATTGCGCTCATTCTTCGTGAGATTTTTCGTTTATATCAAGACGCAAAATTTTCGCGTTTTTACATGAGTGTCCTAGAGAGTTTCGGGATCGATGCCCATAGCTCGTAGCCGTTCTGCTAAAATTTGGGTGCGTTGTTCAGCTTGTTCGGCGCGTTGTCGTTCCTGTTCTGCGCGTTCATCTCCAGTTAGCAAAACAGTACCATCTTGGTAGCACCAGCGTAACCAAATATCCTGTCTATCTTCAAATTTACCTTCCCATAGAGTTATACCTAAACCAACTTGTTGTAACAAAGTTTCTGAAGTTTCAAAGTAGCGTGTTCCCCTTAGTTCATAAACATACAAAGTTTTTTCTGCTAATTGCTGATTTGGGCCATATAGGTTAATGGATTGGGGTAGGAGAGTGCATTGACTCAATATCCTATATTAAAAAATTATGAGGATTAGTCATCAATGGAATCTTAAGCAAGCAATAACAGTGTGTCACCCTGGACACCATTGGCTTGCAGAACTTGATGCTAGCTGAAGATGGGTGCGATCGCTATCTCAGCCCATTAAATCTATGTTTTTGCTCCCATATCCTTTGAACTAGATATTTAGAGAAATGTGTTGGGCAAGTATCTCTTGTTTGCTCAATTAGAAATAGACTAACTGACTTAAAAAGAAGGCAAGGGCTGCACTACCCAAAGGGACTGTCAAATTATCAATACCCAAAAAAGAAAAAGCCTCTAAAACTGTAGCGATAAATGCAACCGCGAGTGATATTACCCAAGTTTGCCAACTGTTTCCTTGAGTTCCAACTAAAATAAAAATACTGATGAAATAGCTAACAAACATCATAGTTAGGGAGCCTTCCCAACTTTTTTGTGTGCCAAAGACTTTATATTTGTGTATACCAAAGCGTTTTCCAATTAAGGCTGCTAGTCCATCTCCCCAAGTCATGATCAAAATTCCTAGTGCTGCGTACTGGGGTTGTTGTAAGTACCAGAAGCTGGCAACTAAAATACCGAAACTAACAGAGTAAAAAAATGTCCCGAAACTTTGCCGCCCAACGCTATTAATACCAGGAAGAATAGGCAATCGGTAGGATAATAAGGTGATTGCACTCGCTAGAATGGAAGCTGTAATCCCTACACTGGCGGGGATATCTAGCCACCAAGCAAGTAAAATTACATTACCAGTGCCAATATGAACTATCTTCCGCACGATTTCTGGCTCGTCGGCGAAGCGGTTTACCACCCATGCAATTACGAGGATGAGTAACACCCAAATTGCAGTAATCGCAATTTGCAGCCATAAAATCGGAATTGAGGTTAAGTCAGAAAATGTAATCAACAAAGATGTAACAAAATGAAAAATTTTACCTCTGTTACTAATTTATAAGATTTAGGTAACTGCAATGAAACTATTATTTATTTGGCTGATTCGGGGCTACCGAATGTTTATCTCGCCGTTGTTTCTCCCGACTTGTCGCTTTCAACCCACTTGTTCGATGTATGCTATTGAAGCTATTGAACGATTTGGAGTGTTGCGTGGTAGCTGGATGGCAACTCGGCGGATTTTGCGTTGTCATCCGTTTCATCCAGGTGGTTACGATCCAGTGCCAGAGATGGTGGAGAAGGTTAAGGAGGAGTAGTTTGAGGATTAGAGTTTAAACGCAAAGGGGCGCAAAGGGAAGCGCTGAGGGACGCAGAGGATGAGAAGAGGGTTAAATATATTAAAGGAAGTGTTCGTGGGTATAGGTATTTGGGGAGATGTCAACAGATGAGGTTGTCATCTAGCGTGGGAAGGTTGAACAATTTAATTTAGATTTACGATGATTAATTTTACTGCGATTTCTATACCTGAACCACAAATTCCTACTCCTGGCCCGAATCCGCTACCTAGTCCCGAACCTGTACCGGGGCCAGCGATTCCTCAACCCTTACCGGGGCCTGTACCAGAACCAGTACCTGCTCCCATTCCTCAAACAGTTCCAGGGCCAATTCCCCAAACCATACCGGAACCTGTTTAGATTAACTTGGTAATGTAATCCAAAATCTCAAATCTAAAATCCAAAATGCTAAGAGCCGGAATTGTCGGACTTCCCAACGTCGGAAAATCTACTTTATTTAATGCTGTAGTTGCTAATGCCAAGGCAGAAGCAGCTAACTTCCCTTTTTGCACGATTGAACCGAATGTCGGCGTTGTCGCAGTACCGGATGAACGGTTAAATGTTCTTGCTAAGATTGCCAGTTCGGTACAAACTATCCCGGCGCGGGTGGAATTTGTAGATATTGCCGGTTTAGTTAAAGGTGCAAGTCAGGGTGAGGGACTAGGAAATCAATTCCTGTCCCACATCCGAGAAGTTGATGCCATTGTCCATGTGGTGCGTTGTTTTGAGAATGACGATATTATCCACGTTGCTGGTTCTGTTGATCCAGCACGAGATATTGAAATCATTAATATAGAATTGGGTTTATCAGATTTATCACAAATTGAGCGGCGAATTGACCGCACTCGCAAACAAGCTCGTACCAGCAAAGATGCACAGTTTGAAATCACAGTTTTAGAAAAATTAGCTGCGGCTTTAAATGAAGGTAAATCGGTGCGTCAGGTAAGTTTGAATGAAGAAGAAGAAGTAATTATTAAAGGGCTGGATTTGCTCACTTATAAACCGATTATCTACGCCGCGAATGTATCTGAGGATGAGTTGGCAACTGGTAATCATTTTGTGGAAACAGTGCGGCAAATCGCAGCAACAGAAAATGCCCAAGTTGTGATAGTTTCGGCTCAAGTTGAAGCTGAATTAGTGGAATTACCAGAGGAAGATAAAGCTGATTTTCTTGCGTCTTTAGGTGTGGAAGAAGGCGGTTTGAAATCGTTGATTCGGGCAACTTACTCACTTCTAGGCTTGCGGACATATTTTACCTGCGGCCCCAAAGAAACCCGCGCTTGGACAATTAATGCCGGAATGTCTGCACCTCAAGCTGCTGGTGTAATTCACAGTGATTTTGAGCGGGGATTTATTCGCGCTGAAACTGTCGCTTATAAAGATTTGGTAACAACTGGTTCGATGAATGCTGCGAAGGAAAAAGGGTTGGTTCGCAGTGAAGGAAAAGAATATGTTGTGCAAGAAGGGGATGTAATGTTGTTCCGATTTAATGTGTAGGGGTAATTAATTAAGTGGCCGTTATCAATCAGATAATGGTCAGCTTATACCAAATTGCGATCGCCTACGGTGGGCGGGTATGCCATTGCGCTGTAAACCTTGACACTCCTTACGGGAGTTGTTAGGCGATCGCAAATAAACCAGTGATTCTCACCAGTGATTCTCAAGATATATGTTACTTGGCCACTTTAAAGGAAAATATTCAGGTTGGTTTTTTCCTTTAATACTAATAATTGCTAAACGGGTTTGATTGGGTTTTTTGTTGTCATGGACAATCAGAAAATCTAGGTTATTACTTTGCTGCTTTATCAAAGCCATACCACTGATCCCGAAGGGGATACCACCGCGAACTGGTCGCCAATCTTGCACAGATATGAGTAACAATGCACTCAAGACTACTATATTTATAATTAACTTGAGAAACCGAGGCATATTAAAAGAATTGGGCATTGGTCATTAGGTATTGGGTTAGAAAACTCTTCCCAGCACCCACACTCCGTAAGATGAGTGTGTTAGTCAATGCTCAATCATATCAAATACAAGCAATTTGCACCCACATCAATAAAGCAGCTTTTTGTACTCACATCTGTCAGGATACTTAGGGCTTGCTGGTTAAGACTGAAACCCTTGTATAAATAGTGATTGAAGTCTATAAATCGAACAAAAGTGCAAGGCA
>NZ_JACKZS010000198.1 GCF_014222285.1 Nostoc sp. UCD121 | reverse complement strand
GGTTAAAGTATATTAGCAGCAATTCTGACATTGGTCTGCCTGCAACCCAAGCTGGCAATATTAAAACTACATATACGAATGGAATCAATGGTAAATAATACCAATGAATTCTTTTTTTAAGTAACATTATTAATAATAAAGGTGCTAAAAACATAGCTTGGAACTTAAAAGAAAGTGCTATGCCAAAGCTAATTAATGCTAAAACTTGTTTTTGAAGAGATAAGAAATAAATACAGGCAGCCAATCCTGTTGTATAGATAACATCACATTGCCCCCAGATGGCACTATTACAAATAACGCTTGGACTCAATATAACTGCCAAAAAAGCAAAAATTGGTATTTTCCCTTCTGGGTATTTTAGTTTGACAATTTTGTAAGTAAAAAAGGCACAAAGAAAATCAATAGTTATAGCAAAAAGCTTGATTGCGAAGATTTTCGGCAATCCAGACAGCAGGGTGGCAGAGATTAAAATCCAGTAGAGGTAAGGGGGTGTGTAATCGGCAAAACTATATTTGAGAGCGCTGAAGCCGCCATGAGATGCAATGAAATCATACCAAGGCTCTAAAAAATATTTATAATCAAGCGATTTACTCGGAACAAAAACTAATCGAATTACCACTGCTAATATAATACCAATAGTAAAGTATTTATTAACCTGGGATGGGAAAGAGTTTAACAACCTATTGAACTGATGTTTCACCAATTTTAATAATGTGTTGCCGAAAGTTTTCGTTATAAATTGTATCAGTCAAGTTGGCGGTGTCGAAATATTAAATCAAGAGGAAGCGATTAGAAATCGCGGCTACACAAAATTTTCCCCATATCGTGGGGTTAAAACTATTGATTTTTCATACTTTTTGTGTGTTAGGGAATTATGTTCAGCCCCATACTAAGATCCTTCGTTTGTTATTTGAACAGTAGATTGGCTAGATTGCGCTAGATAGATACCCACTAAAACTACGGCGAAAGTCGCCCAATCAAATAAACCTACCTGTTCTGAAAAAATGAACCAAGCAAAAATAGAAGCTAAGACTGGTTCGAGGAGAAGTGTGACGGCGACGACGCTTGAGGAGATTCTGCTGAGGCTATAGGCTAAAAGTCCCTGACCCAATACTTGGCAGAAGAGGGCTTGGAAAATGATGAAAAACCAACCCGTCCAGGAATAGGGTAACAGCCGATCTTCGAGGAATGGGAGTACGGGTAGTAGAAACATTGTTGTCACTCCACAGCGCCACAGCATGATAGTTGCAGTGCTAAACCTGGTTCGGAGTCGTTCTATTAGCAGCATACACGTAGCCATGAAAATCGCGGTTAGCAATGCTAAGGTATCACCCAGTATTTGGTCAGTTGCAAATTGCACCTTATTGAGTTCAAATGCGATCGCTCCCGCCAAGGCTATGGCCAGTCCAATCACGAATCTGTTATCGAAGCGCCGACCGAATAACACATACCCAGCCAAAGCAACAAATAAGGAGTTTAAATTAGAGAGTAAAGCAACATTAGCAACACTAGTTTGACTCAGCGACCAAGCCCACAAAAGAAGGTAGGTTCCAGCAGAGGTTCCCATTGCCAACAATAGCCACACTTCTTGGCTCGTAAAAGGCTCATTTTCTATAGGTTCATTATCAGACTGTTGGCTGCGGAAAGCTTCAAGTAAATTCCACAGGGCAAAGACAATTGTGGCGATCCAACTGCGATGAAATACTACAGCATTTGCACCGATTTCTTGTTGACATAATTTAGTCAGAGATGGTGCTAAAGATATGGGAATTAGGGCAAATAATAATGATGCAGTTCCTAATAAAGCTGGTGTTTCGGAGAATTGTTGCTTTAGTAATGACAGTTTGCTCGTCATACTTTTAACGAAAGTGTTAACTATAGTTGTGACTGATTTCTGGATCGGTAAATTAACAACACCTTGGCTAGATACGGCCAAGTATAAACCCATTAAAACTACAGCGAAACCTACCCAATTTGAGAAAGTTAATTTTTCCGAAAATATGATCAGAGCGAAAATGCCACTAAATACTGGCTCTAAAAGATGCACCAAGGAGACAACCACAGAGGAAAACTTGGCCAGGGAATAGGTCAAAAGCCCATGACCTAAAACTTGGCAGATCAGCGCTAAGGAAATGACCCAAAGCCACCCACTGACCGTAGAAGGAAAAAGCTGATCTTGAGTAAACAAAAGTATGGGTAAGATAATTAGGGCACTAATCGCACTGATCCACAACTGGATTGTGACCGGAGAAAATTTAGTTCGTAATTTTTCTACGATTAGCAGATATACACTCAAGAAAATTGCAGAAACGATCGCAGCAAAGCCCCCTTGAACTTCATCTGTGGCAATTTGCAACTCCTCAAATTCTATAGCGATCGCTCCCCCAAGGGCGATGACCATTCCAATCAGAAATTGACTCTCAAAACCCTGACGATATAACAGCCATACCCCTAAGCTAGTAAATATGGGGGCGAGATTATGTAAAACACTAGAGATGGCGACACTAGTTTCAGTCAGCGACCAAGCCAAAGAGACTAAAGTGCCAGCCCAAAATATCCCAGCACTTCCCAATAGCCAGAGATCCTGGCTGGTGTAAGATTGCTGTTCTTCAGGTTTGTCTAAGGAAAGTCGCTGACGTATAGCCTTGTATCCATTCCAGAGCAAGAAGAACACACTAGCAAGCCACAAGCGATTAAATACAGTGGCATTGGGGCTGAGTTGAGTTTCGCTCAATTTCACGAAAATAGAACCAAAAGATATGGCTCCTACACCGATAAATAATGCAGCTAGGGCTATCTTCCTTTGATTGGATACATTCATTAGGGAATTTAAATTCAACTTCTCACCAATAAAGAATCAACGAAGGCAGAAGGCAGGAGGCAGGAGGCAGGAGGCAGAAGGGAAACCTCTCCCATAAAGGGAAGAGGTATGAAACGGACGAATATGTTCTCGTGCTACGCATCTCGCAAAGAATGTTTTTAATTTTTCGCCCACAAGAAGCGAGGTTTGTACCTTTTCTTCCTTCTGCCCTCTGCCCTCTGCCTCCTGCCTTTCTTCTATCAAACCTCTAACCAACCCAACGTTCTTGGGCAAATCCTATAGCTATTTTGGCTAGTAGTGTCATAAAAGCACCCAAAATTAAATATCCCTGACGAGGATGGCGAGATAGCAGCACACCAATGGCTATATTCAAAGGCACAATACCATAAGCGAGACGGCTCAAGGAGATAGTACCTCCCGAAGCTAGCAGCAAACCAATACCGCAAAAGCCATAAATAACTGTAACTGCGGTCAGTTGCGTGCGTAAGCGCCATAATACATAGCCACCACCCAAAACCATGAATAAGTTGAGCAAGTTATTGATCCACTCTTCGCTTGCTAGGAGCAACAGAGATAAGACTAAAGCATAAAAGCTATAGAATAATTTCAGAAAATTCAAATGTTGACGGAAGTGCCATAAAAGATAGCCACTGGCAACAATCACACCTAATAACAAGAGATACCAGGGGTCTGCAATCCCGCCGGATGGTTTTTGAATCCAACCATATTGCCAGTTTTTTGTGCCAACTAGAATTTGCATCAGCATATTTAACCAACCCTGCCAATCAAACCCCAGATTGGGCCGCCATCCTCGTTGTGCTTCGATAAAAGCTAAAGGGTTGCCAAAATAAATCGCACAATAAAAACTGAATAGAAGTATGCCAGTGGCGGTAACAAAACTAGCAATATAGGCTATGGGTGGTCGGCGTTCTTTCCACGCTGCGATCGCAAATGCTGGAATTAGTGCCATACCTGTAGGACGTGTTGCTGTCGCCATCGCCCCCCAAAGGGCAGTCCAGCCGTACTGCTTTTGATCAAACGCCCGCAAAGCCGATGTACTCAAAAACAAATACAGCCCCTCTGTGTAAATCACCCCCGTAAACATGGATGATGGATATAAAGAAACTACAGCAGTAGTCCAGTGCGCTGCATTGATGCCATAATGCTCTTTAATCCAAAAATACAAACAGTAAAGCGCTGCGAAAAATGCCAGGTTGTTGATTAACGTACCTGCTAATTCAAACGGTAAGCCCAGCTTCATCAAAAACCAAATGCTTAAGGGGAATAGGGGAAAGAAGGCAAGATTATGTTGCTTGCCGTCGTTCACAAATTCATATCCAGAAGTTGCGATCGCTTGGTAATGGACACTATCCCAGGCATCAAAAACCCCCCAGCCAAAACGGGGCAAAAACTCTTCTGTTGATAATGGTAGTTTTGGTACAACCAACAACATAGTAGTCCAAATGAATATTCTACTGGCAAGCCATAATGCTACTGGAAACAGGAAATCATTTTTCCATAAAACTTTTTTTATAACTATCTGAACTTTGACCATAGGGTTGAGTACTTCAACAAACTCCTTTATGCATCCTTCTACCTATGGCTGTAACACAGCAATTTATGAGTAACATTTTGCATATTAAATTCTCCACCAACATAATTAATAAACTGGACAAATTAGCAATTAATTGAAATTATTTCCTATTTGGTCACTTTTGCCAATTCTCTCGGAGTTTATCTTTAAAAATATAGTATTTATAAGTACATTTTTGTCTAGTTATATGTAAATTGAGCAAAATTAGTACTTTATGGCTAGCAGTCTATCGAGTTAAAATCAACCGATTGGGGTTTGCACAGCCAGGAAAAATGAATAAATTTCCCTTTGTATCCCCTCCCCCGCGCCTCTATTCGTCCGCGTCAGTGTATCGATTATAGTGATTGCTGTTATGAAAGAGTCCCCAGCAATTTATAGTGGAAGTTGTCTGTAAATCCTTAAGCAATTGTGAAAGCGATTACTCTTGTTGGTTCCACTGGTTCTATCGGTACTCAGACTTTAGATATTGTCACTCAGTACCCAGATCAGTTTCGGATTGTGGGATTGGCAGCTGGGAGCAATGTAGAGATGCTAGCTGCTCAAATTCGGCAGTTTCGACCGAAAATAGCAGCAATTTGCTCAGAAGATAAGTTACCAGCGCTCAAAGAAGCTATTATTGACCTCGATCCCCAACCGATTCTACTGGCAGGCGAGGCCGGAGTGATAGAAGTTGCTCGCTACGGCGATGCTCAAACTGTTGTTACTGGGATCGTTGGTTGTGCTGGTTTGCTACCCACGATCGCAGCCATTGAAGCTGGTAAAGATATTGCCTTAGCGAACAAAGAAACCCTGATTGCTGGGGCCCCTGTGGTTCTACCCCTAGTCGAAAAACATGGTGTAAAATTACTCCCAGCCGATTCCGAACATTCGGCAATCTTTCAATGTCTCCAAGGTGTACCAAAGTCAGGCTTGCGGAAAATCTTGCTCACTGCATCTGGTGGGGCTTTCCGAGACTGGGATGTAGAAAGGTTAGCAGATGTAACCGTTGCTGACGCTCTCAAGCATCCTAATTGGTCGATGGGGCGAAAAATCACAGTAGACTCTGCTACTTTGATGAATAAAGGGCTGGAAGTAATTGAGGCTCACTTTCTTTTTGGGTTGGATTATGACAATATCGAAATTGTCATTCATCCCCAGAGCATTATTCACTCGCTGATTGAACTGCAAGATACTTCCGTTTTAGCCCAACTCGGTTGGCCGGATATGCGCTTACCTTTACTCTATGCTCTATCTTGGCCCGATCGCATCTATACCGATTGGGAACGACTAGATTTAGTCAAAGCTGGAAATTTAACCTTCCGGGAACCAGATCACCAAAAGTATCCTTGTATGCAGTTGGCTTATGCTGTGGGTAAAGCTGGTGGTTCGATGCCAGCTGTGTTAAACGCTGCAAATGAGCAAGCTGTAGCTTTATTTTTAGATGAAAAAATTCGCTTTTTAGATATTCCCCGGTGTATCGAATGGGTGTGCGATCGCCATCAAAATAATAACCGTGCAAATCCCTCTTTAGATGACATTTTGGCAGCAGATAAATGGGCAAGACAAGAAGTTTTAACAGCGACTGAAAAGTTAGAAGCTCACCCACGGATAATTTCTGTGCGATAAAAACCTTCACTCAGATACCCAAAAGGCAGATTTTCTGGCTCTTGACCAATTCTTATTTAGCCTTCAACATTAACCTGAAGGCTAACAGCTAAATTTATTTTTGGACATCCTTGGCCATGTGGTACTAGACTGTTTATTTGATAAATTTCTTGATTAGCTAGAGACATTTGTCTTTGGCTTTTCTAATAAGAAAATAATTCCTAAAACCGGAAAAAGTAAAGCGATTAGATGCGTTACTTTGAAGCCTCTTGCATCTATTCCCAATGAGCCTAATAAAGATGGCTGGATGATTGAATGAATACTACCAAAAATATACCAACTATAGATTCCAAGTGTAATCCATTTTGCCCACATCTTTTCTTGAAATATTCCAACTATTGCGGCAACCGCAACGACAGAAGCGATCGCTAGAAAAAATGTTGTAGCAAATGTCTCACCACTAGCAGTCTGACTTCGAGTTATAATCCAATTTATCATTGCACCAGCTGCACAAGCTAGGGCAACCAACAATAAATATACTAGGCTGTACCACTTTCCAAGTTTGGTATATATTTTTGCCGTCATACTTTCTACTTTGAGCCTTTTGATTCTTAGAAATCAAACAGGATATATCCTTCTAAAAATATAACTATTATATTATTGTAATGATTAATATAAAGTTGCCAGTAAAAAATATTGCATAAATTCTGCCAAATTGCCAAATAAGTTGCCTCTCATCTAAATTATGGTCTCATTTTCAGATAATATGACATTGGTACAGTTAGACAAAAAATTTTGGCTTTAGTAGCTATTCCAAATTAGGTCTAATAGCTTTAGCACTAGTAATTTTTAGTTCAGATAAAATTTCCCTTTCTGAATAAATATCCTTTCAGGTAAGGGCTATTGTTAAGGAATTTATATATTATGATTGCTACGTTGATTGTAGCTTGGATTGTCTTCGTAATATTGTGGAAGTTGTTGAAATCCACTCTGAAGAATGCATTAACCATTGCCGCAATTCTGATTTTATTAAACATTAGTTTTGGCATTACTCCACAAGATATTTTGCATCACATCATGCAGTTTACTCAAAGTTTATCAAATATCCAAAGCGGCAAGTAAAAATATAAGTAGGGGCAATTCATGAATTGCCCCTACTTGAGCTTATTAAGGATAGTTAAATTCTGCCACAGTGTACCGATCAATCACTATTTAATGCTGAAATCTTAGCTAATGCATCCTTAAAACTCGGTGGTAACTGACGCATAATTTTGCCTCTTTCGCGATCTAAAGCTACTAAAGTCACCTTGGCAGTGACGTACAATTGTTGTCCATCAATTGAGACTATGGCATAATCCCAATTAATTCGGACACCAGTTACCTCAGCCATGCGCGTTTTTACCACCACTGCCATACCCAATTGAATTGAACGGTGATAACGCAACGACAGTTCTACAACTGGTAAATCGCAACCTATAGCGGCTAAATCAGCAAAGTCAATCCCTATAGATCGTAAGCATTCCATTCGTGCTTCTTCCATCCAAGCTACATAAGAACCGTGCCAGACAACACCTGCATAATCAGTGTGGTGAGGTTGCACTCTCACAGGATATTCAAACCAATTCCCAAATTCATAGCTTGATGGATTGTCAAGGGCGGTGGTAGGTGGTAACTCTGGTTGGCTGGGTTTTTCTTGTGACATTTTCACTTTTTAAACACCTATAAATTTTTCAAATAATGGAATCGCATAAACATAAAAATTAATTGCGTTCCATAACTTATTGATTTAATATTTACACTTCCGAGTCTAGGGAGTCTTTTGTTATGCAGCCTAATCTCCTATATGTTAATGTCATTACTTTAACTCTACTTAGTTTACTAAGTTTGGGGATGGCGTACCCAGACAATAAACAGGTAAGCATAAATACAAGATTGAGATACAACTCTGGAGAAAAAGCTCAAGCTTTACCCAAGAATAATCAGCTTTCAGAAATTGAAAGGCTCAATGAAGAAGCTATCAAAGAATCTCGGCAAGGTCAATCAAAAGAGGCGTTGCAGAGATTACAGCAAGCACTAGCTATGGCTAGAGAACTTGGAGATCGCTCTTGGGAAGCCGTAACATTTAATAACATCGGCAGAATTTACCAAAGTCAAAGAAAGTATCCTGAAGCACTTCAATCCTATCAGGAAGCCCTATTAATTAATCGAGAACTTGGGGATCTGGTTCGACTTGGCAAAACTTACAGTAACATAGGTTACTTGTTTGATATCCAAAATAAACCAGAGTTAGCAATTTTTTTCTACAAGCATTGCTTAATTAATCGTGAGAAAGCTCGTTTGAATCCATCAGCACTTAGTGCGCTACAACCAGATGCTTACAGCATCACTGTTAGCGAGACATACCGGATTTTGGGTGAACGATTGCTCAAACAAGAACGTGTTGCTGAAGCACAAAGAACAATCGATTTACTCAAAGTTGAAGAACTAGAGGAATATCTTCAAACTGTGCCAGGTAATCAACGTACTGTCAAAGGTATTAATATAGCAGCAACAGAAAAACCAATTAAACAAAAATTGGATCAAACCGTCAATAGTGCTGTTGTGTTGGGTAAAGAACTGACAACACTACGGAAAATTTCTCCTAAAGAGCGATCGCTACAACAGAAACAACGCATCGAGCAATTAGTCTTAAATCAACAGCAGCTTTTGGATAAATTTAACGAATTTATCAATAGTCCTTCAGTGAAAGCACAGATAGAGCAAATTAGCCGTACAGCTAGGCGGCAAAATTTGGATTTGGAGAATCTCAACGAACTTCGGGATAATTTGGCGAGATTGCCTCAAAAATCTGCAATCCTCTATCCACTGATTTTAAAAGATAGCTTGGAATTGGTATTAGTCACTCCTGAATCCCCACCAATTCATCGCACCGTTGCTGTAAAACGCGAAAACCTCTATCAAACAATTGCTGCTTTTCGCCAAGCTTTAATTAATCCCAGCCGAAATATCAAAGCACCTGCACGCCAATTGTATGATTGGCTAATTAAACCCATAGAGAAAGACCTGAAGCTCTCAGGTACACAAACTCTGATTTACGCTCCAGATGACCAGTTACGCTATATTCCTTTGACTGCTTTATATGATGGCAAGCAATGGCTAGTGCAGCGTTTGGGTGTCAATCACATTACATCTGCTAGTCTGACTAACCTAAATAGCCCACAACAATCTACTTTGCGGGTTTTAGCTGGTGCTTTTACTAAAGGTAATTATCAAATTAAAGTTGGGAATCGACAGGTTGCTTTTGCTGGATTGCCTTTTGCAACACGGGAAGTAGAAAGTTTAGCAGCTACGATTCCTGCAACTACGAAGCTTTTAGACGATGCCTTTAATCCCAGAGCCACTGTACCCCAAATGGATGATTATACAATTGTCCATTTAGCGACTCATGCAGCCTTTGTGGTCGGTAAGCCAGAAGATTCGTTTATTTTATTTGGGAATGGCGATCGCGTTAACTTCAGAAATGTCGCTACTTGGTCACTCCCCAATGTAGATTTGGTAGTGTTAAGCGCCTGTGAAACCGGCTTGGGAGGCAAGTTAGGTAACGGCGAGGAAATTTTGGGCTTTGGCTATCAGATGCAACAAACCGGCGCAAGAGCCGCGATCGCCTCTTTATGGTCTGTAGATGATGGTGGTACACAAGCGCTTATGAGTGCTTTTTATGGTATACTTACCACCGATAAGTTGACTAAAACTGAAACCTTACGACAAGCTCAAGTCTCATTAATTACTGGAGACTGGAAAGTAAGAAGCCACAATGTACCCGTGGCAGTAGTTAGTAATTTTAGTCACCCGTACTACTGGGCATCCTTTATTTTAATTGGCAATGGACTTTAGGTGTTGATCGTTTCCCATCTCTGTCAAAGGATGCCTTGTTCAACTTTGTGGCTGATTGCCACCGAGAAAATTCATTAAAAATTCATAATTCATGACTTATAATTCATAATTTCTTTATGTAAACAGGTTTTAACCCAAGCATAATTATGTTTGTTGCTTGATAGTTGCAATTTTTCTTAACCTGTTTTTTAGTTAGGAATTATGAATTAGTAATTACTAATTATTATGCTGATTCTGATTAACAGTGGGTTTTAAATTTCAGCTAAAAGCTAAAAATCAGCCTCGTGAGGTTTTAGCAGATAGAAAAAAATAGGCGATGGGCTACGAGCCAATCACTTGATGGTAATGGAGAACAGACTAAGAGCGATCGCTAACTAAGCCACCATTACCAATTACCGATAATCGATTTCTAATTTGCGATCGACCTTTGGAACCTTAATATTTCTTGGCAAGAATTTTAGAGTCTGTATCGGTTTGCATAGATTGCTTGACAAGATCAGCCAGTTCGTCCAGTTGGCTAATTGCCTCTGCGCCTTCTAGCTTCATTAATTCACGGTCATCCCGCATTTCCGTCCAAGTAATCCCGTAATCGGACACCAAAAACCGAATCAGGTGGTTATCACCCAAGCTAACCATAAACGATGCACTATTCATTTGGTCGCCACAGGTATAACAAGAAGCAGGATACCCGCGCCGCTCTAATACGACCGCCAAGGCTTGCAGGTTCATTACCAAGTCTTGGACGAATTGTCGATGTTGATGTGCTAGTCTCAGAAACACTTTTGTCCTCCAGACACCACAGTCATTTGAGTTTCTTTTATATTTTCTTTAGATTTTCTCATCCACTGGTATTGTAAACTATTCACTACCATTACCAGACAGATAATATTGAGTCGTTAATTGACTACCTTATTTAGGGTAGTAGATTAGGGTTTTGAGCGCCGTATCAAACTATTCAGTTTGCAAATTAAAAATCTCGGACAGAATTGCTAAATTTAACTATATCTTTATACACTTCTGTCAGGGTAGATTCTTAGATGAAGCATTCCGCTTTAAGAGTAACTTAAATCTAGCACTAGTCAAGTATAGAAAAGCTTCATATTTAATTTTTCCTGATGATGTGCAGCCAATTTCAGTGTTATTTAAGGCTATAACTTAGTTTTGCATCGTTATAGTGTCTCTTGCTTAGATGTTTAATCTGTTCTCTTTCTAACGTAGATTTTGGTATAGACCAATAATTAGGTATACCAAATTTCTTCCTCCCGTATATATAAAGTTGAGCAGATGACAGTGCAAATTTGAGATTCAGTACGAAAAGCAGATTAAGTATAGTACTTTATACAAACTTTACGTAACAGATAGACAAGTCTGAGTGTAGAATCCACAATGGATCAACTTAACACTGACAGTATCTAAACTCAGCAGAGCAATGTTGCCATTTAGGCAATATTTTCAGCTATTTTGGGATTATCCTCAAAAAGTAGTAGGAAGCAAAGCACAGAAATTTGCAAAGATAATTATCTTAGTTTGGTTTTGCCAAAAAAAATGTATGTATAGTATATTTTGATTATTTACTCAAACTGAGTAATTATTTTTTATTGGAAGTCGGCAGGGGCATTGGTAAATCTTCCCCATGCCCCAAAACTCAATCCCCTTGCGGGTGGAGTTTTTCATTACTTACTAAACATTACTCGTAGTGCTAACAAGTTTTTCCCCTTTTAACATTCGCGCCGCCGCTTCGAGGAGAGCTTCTTCGAGATAGGGCTTGGTAAAGTAGCCACTAGCACCGAGTTGAGCTGCAATTTGTCTGTGCTTGTCTGCACCCCGCGAGGTGAGCATAGCGATCGGTAGGTGGTTGAGGTTAGAGTCTTTCTGAATGCGAGATAGTAATTCCAGACCATCGCAACGGGGCATTTCGATGTCGCAAAATACGATATCGCAAGGCAGACCGGAGCGGAGTTTATCCCAAGCTTCCTGTCCGTCACGCGCCTGTTCTACGCGATAACCGGCTTTGTTAAATGTCAGGGATAGCAATTCTCGGACTGTAATCGAATCATCGACGATCAGCACTGTCGGGTCAATCTTCGCAGGAGAGGTGTCTATGGGAGCCCCTTTCTGTTGCCAAGAATTGCCACCCATTTGTGTAGAAATCCGTCCCTGGAAGATGTCAATTATTTCCAGCACATCAGCAATAGGCATAATCCGACCATCACCCAAGACTGTAGCACCAGCTACACCAATGGGTTTAGGCGCTGGGCCTTCAAATTGCTTAATTACAATTTCTTGTTCGCTTAACACCAGGTCAATCTGTAGAGCAATCAAGGTATTTGCCGATCGCACCACAACCACAGAAACCATATCATCATCTCGCGTACCGCCATAGACATTACCGCGACTGATTTGACGATTGAAGGTTAAAAGCTCCTTCAGGGGTCGGAATGGCAGCACCGTATCACGCCAGGAAATAAATGATTGTCCATTGGCATCGTGCTGAATATTTTTGACGGGAATATCTAGCGTATCTTCTACACCATCCATCGGGAAGGCGATCCTGGAGCGATCGGAGACGCAGCAGAGAGCTTTACAAATACTCAAAGTCAGTGGTAGACGAATCGTGAAGGTGGTTCCCTTGCCGATCGCAGAATCGGTGTTCACTGTCCCCCGAATTTCGCTAATCTCAGAACGCACTACGTCCATACCGACACCACGACCGGAAATTTCATCTGCTTGGTCTTTGATTGTAAAACCAGACTGGAATAGCAGATCGTAGACTTCCAGGCGAGACATGGCTTTTGCTTGCGCTTCTGTAATCATGCCAATCTTCACCGCCTTAGCCTTAACCTTGGCGGAATCGATACCTGCGCCATCATCGCCTACAGAAATGATCGTTTGGTTGCCTTGGTAGAAGGCACGGATAGTAATGATTCCCACATGTGGTTTACCAGCAGCTTGTCGTTCTTCTGGCGTTTCAATACCGTGAGCGATCGCATTATTCAGCATGTGAGTTAATGGATCGGTCAGATGATCCAAAATCATCTTGTCAATTAAGGTATCCCCACCTTCGATTACCAACTCCACTTGTTTGCCACACTTGATGGCGTTGTCGCGCACTCCTCGCCGCCAGCGATCGATAGTTTGGGCAAAAGGAACCATTCGCGCTCTTGTTAATCCCTCTTGTAGCTGGGTGGTTACTTGGCGGAACTGCCTTGCGACTCGCTCGGTTTCTTCGGTGACAAAATCAATATCACTTGCCGACTCACGGACTCGCACAATGCGTTCGATCATCTGCTGTGAGAGTGTATGGAAGGGAGTAAAACGATCCATTTCTAACTCACTAAAACCCCTATCAGCATTGAAATCAGGCGCTTGTAAGCCAGAGTCTTTCTTTTTGCGTCCAGCTAATAGAGAGGCTTCTAGAAGCGATCGCTCGTACAACTCTTGCATCCTTGCGCCCACATCCGAGAGTTGTTGTACCTGAATCAGCAAATTATCTAATGACTGCCGCAGCCGTTCATGATCTTGCTCTAAGGTATTGCGATTTACCACCAACTCCCCGACTAAATTACTCATATCGTCCAGTTGCTTAACTGGAACCTTCATCGTTTCTTCAAATCTTGCAGCCCGACGAGTAGAGGGACGGGGAGGTTTGCTGGTGTTCGATTTTGCTGCTGGTGAATGGGATATTGTTTGATCCGCTTCTGCCAACAACTTCTCCAAGTCACCAAATTCATCTATAGCTGGTGGTGGAACGTCATTTGTCGCCAAGACTGGTTGAGTATTGAAGGGTTGGCGTTGGCGTAGCCCGTCGTGGACATTGCTGTCGTTATCTGTACCGAGCAATTCTTCCAGGGCTGCAAAATCTACTTCTGGTATTGAGGTAGCTTTGGGGTTAAGTGCTACTTCCTCCCCTAGTAATGCTTCCAAGTCTGCAAAATCATCTTCTGGAGCAACTACTTCAACGGTTTCTGTAGTTACCAATTCTTCAGTTGAGACAACAATAGCATTTTCGTCCTCTAACACTGTTACAGATTCAGATATCTCTCCTAAATCATATAAATCGGTTTCTACATCTTCCTGAATAATCGTTTGTGTGAAATCATTGACATCTTGCGAATCAATTGTTGCCGCGTTTTCTTCTAATTGTTCCTGGTTTGTTGCTTCTAATAGAGCAGTTTCTGTAAAAAATAAAGCATTTGCAAAACCCAGATGTATGTCTTCTAAATCCGGGTTTGTTGGTAATTCAAAAGCAGTTTCTAAGTTATTATTTTCTTCGGCTCCTAAATTTTCTAAGTTTGTTTGGGATGAATCTGAAGTTTCACCAAAACTAATATCTAAAGAAGTTTCTGTAAGAGATAGTTCATCCACAGGATTTTCTGTGGTTTCCATCTGAATATAGGTTGAGTCCGTAGCTACATCTTCAAATAGCAGTTGCGGATTTTCATCGAAAGAGCCGAATAAATCATCTGGCTGTCCTTGGACTGAATCTAAAGTTCCTGTAAG
>NZ_JACKZS010000197.1 GCF_014222285.1 Nostoc sp. UCD121 | reverse complement strand
TAAATTATATTTTCACTTACAAGCATTGTTAATTGATTCTTGATCTGGCTTAAATACGACTTTTTCAGCAAGCCCTAACTATCTCTCATAACTGCGTAGTTTACCGCCGTAGGCATCGCCTACAAAAGTTCCTACGCAGCCATATTCATTATCAATAAGTCGCTTTGCGTCTATACACCCCCAACAAACTGAGGCGGTTTCACAAAAAATCGAATTCGATTCTACTCAGCCTGACTAAAACAAGACTTAGGCAAAATCTCTCTCAAACTCTCATTTTTCCGTGTTGCGCCAGGTTACTACTCTGCGGAAACGCTTGAGAGCGTAGCTTGCTTCCCTGTAGGGGTACAAGCCGGGGAACCCCCTAACGTACTGGTCAGAGGTTATTTTAAAAATGGTTGGCTGTGATTCTAAGTAATTATTCAGAATGGAGAGCGTTCAAGGCGATTTCTGATGGGTGAACCACTCCGTTATCTTTTAGATTGGCTTTCTCCAGCCTGCGAAGCACGATCATGCCACGAGAGCGATTTGACGAGGAATCCTTATCTACGCAAGCGGCATATATACGCTCAATTGGGCATTTCCAAAACCGGGTATACCGTTTAGGATTTGTGTCTGCAATGGTTATTTCTTGAGTTTTCGAGTCATAGTCTGCCAATAAGGAGAAGTGACCACCTTCTAAACTTGGATTTTCATGGGCAATACGGGTATTGAAGTTAAGAATGTGAACATCAGCTTCATCACAAACGGCGGCTTCAACTTCACGGGTGAACGCTTCGAGCGTCATACTCGGTTTATCAAAATGCTCTATCCGAATGGACAGGGGTATTTCTTTTTTTTCAAGGTAAGTTCGACAAGTATCGTAGGTTTCTGCTAACGTCATGCCATCATCTAAAACCGATGCGATCGGCAGTTGGGTAGCATAGAAAATCTCATCAACAGTCGTCAGATATCCCAATGCGGTAAAGGCATAGGCAATTGCAGTGACATTACAACAGTAGATGGGTTGTTGAAACTGATGTAGTTGAATGATTTCCAAATCTCGTTTGGAAATTTGAGCTAAATTATCAAGATCCATTTTTCTGCCTTTTTTAGATTTAGATATATCGATTAAATCAGGATTTACAGCTTTTTTGAAAACCGTGCTTGTATTATCTAGGACTCGCCATTAAAGACGCAAGGACAGTTAAGACAGTTAAGCAAATTTTTGAGGCATCCATTAGACGCTTTGGTTTGCATCTACGTACAACAAACTGAAGCGGTGTTCCTCGTGCCGGGTGTGGTCTTCCTCGTGCCGGGAGTGATCTTCTTCGTGCTGGGAGTGGTCTTCCTCGTGCTGGGAGTGGTCTTCCTCGTGCTGGGAGTGGTCTTCCTCGTGCTGGGAGTGGTCTTCCTCGTGCTGGGAGTGGTCTTCCTCGTGCCGGGAGCGGTCTTCCTCGTGCTGGGAGTGGTCTTCCTCGTGCCGGGAGCGGTCTTCCTCGTGCCGGGAGCGGTCTTCCTCGTGCCGGGAGCGGTCTTCCTCGTGTTGGGAGTGGTTTAACTTTTACCTTTTTATATTAATTAGATACCGAAAAATTACTGATATAAACCGAAAATTTTATAAGCAAAAACTGCGAGTTTTGCTGAACCGAAATGCAGTTTAATTAAGCCAAGCTAGCTCTAACAGCATCTTAAAGGAGTAATTTCATGTCTCGTCAAAAACGTACATCACGTATTTTAGAAAAAGCTCAGTTAAGATCAGCTGGACTGAAATCGATTGTTCCAAGCATCAAATTTGACGAAAATTATAATCTGGAAAAACTGATTGAGTCAATTGAGCAGTTACGCAACAAACTTGATGTTTATAATACTGCTCTGTCTGTGGTTGACTCTTCTAAAACTGAAATTGAAGAGATGGAAAAAAACTTGAGTCAGCTTTCAGAAAAGATGCTGATGGTGGTTGCAATCAAGTACGGCAAAGACAGCCGCGAATATGAGATGGCGGGCGGTGTTCGAAATAGCGATCGCATTCGCAAAATTAGATCAAGCCGCTTGAAAAATGTTGCAGAGCAAGTATCAGATGAAAATGCTAAAACTGCATAGAGGCGCTTAAATCTATTGTCTGATAAATTGGACGTTATACCCATTTAATGTGAAGTTGCACATATCTTGATCCCCCTAAATCCCCCTTAAAAAGGGGGACTTGAAGAAATTCCCCCCTTTTTAAGAGGGGTTAGGGGGGATCAAAACACTGTTAGACAACTTTATAAGACTTGTGTGTACACCGTAGCCTTAAAAAGGGGGGCTAGGGGGGATCGAATTCTATGCAGCTTCATGAAAAATTGGTATTAGCACGCTAGCAAAATCAGCACATAATACATATAGTCAATAACAGGCTAGCGTCCACTAAAAGCCACTAATGCCGCAAAATAACCAAACCGCCGTTGAATTCCGCGATGTCACCTTTAGCCGCAATCATCGCCCCTTGGTGTCAAATCTCAACTTCAACATCCACCAAGGAGAAGCACTAGTATTACTTGGGCGCAGTGGTAGCGGTAAAACCACCACAATGAAGTTAATTAATCGCCTATTCACACCTACACAAGGCGAAGTTTTATTTGATGGTATTCCCACAACTCAATGGGATGAAATTAAACTGCGGCGAAAAATTGGTTACGTCATTCAAGAAATTGGTTTATTTCCCCATTTTACAGTTGAACGCAATGTGGGTTTAGTCCCGGCTTTGGAAGGTTGGCAACCCAAACAAATAAAAACGCGGGTTTATGAGTTGTTGCAATTAGTGGGTTTAGAACCAGCACAATTTGCAGGGCGTTACCCGCACGAACTTTCGGGTGGGCAAAGACAAAGAGTCGGGGTAGCCAGGGCAATAGCCGCAGATCCGCCTGTGTTGTTGATGGATGAACCCTTTGGCGCACTCGATCCGATTACGCGCTTAGAACTGCAACAAGAGTTTCGGCGTTTGCAGCAAGAGTTAGGGAAGACGGTTGTGTTTGTCACCCACGATATTCAAGAAGCCTTGGTTTTGGCATCGAGAATTGGTTTAATGTATGGCGGAGAATTGGTAGTATTGGGGACAACAGATGAATTTATGCGATCGCAACACCCAGAAAGCCTAGCCTTTCTTAAATGTCTGCGTTCCTTCCAAGACAATTTATGAAAAATTTCTTTCTTGTTAAGTATGCCCCAGAAATTCTTCAGCATACTCTAGAACACTTGTTTTTAGTAGGCATCGCTATTGGAATTGCCATACTTATAGGCATTCCTTTAGGTATTTTAATTACACGTAAAACTTATCTCCGCCAACCAATTCTCGGCATAGCAAATATTCTCCAAACTATTCCTAGTTTGGCTCTCTTTGGTTTACTAATTCCTGTTCCTATAATTGGCGGAATTGGGGCTGTACCAGCGATTGTTGCTCTGACTGTATATTCTTTGCTGCCGATAATTCGTAACACTTACACAGGGATTACTGGTGTAGATCCAGCGATTCGAGAGGCTGGGAGAGGTATGGGAATGACAGATGGACAATTGTTATTGCAAGTTGAGATTCCCTTGGCAATGGGGGTCATTTTAGCAGGTGTGCGAGTCGCAACGGTAATTGCTATAGGCATTGCAACCATTGCAGCTGCGATCGGGGCTGGTGGCTTGGGAGTCTTTATTTTTCGCGGCATATCAGTAGTGAACGATCAGTTAATTTTAGCTGGTGCAGTTCCGGCGGCGGTAATTGCATTATTGGCTGATTTTGCAATTGGCTGGTTGGAGAATAAATTAAAAATTAAAAGTTAATGAAAAGATTTTTAGCATCCTGCTTTTTAACTTTTGCTTTGTTATTAGTCATCACTAGTTGTACACCAAATGTAAATAGTAGCAGTGATGGCAATATTATTGTTGCTTCCAAAGATTTTACTGAGCAAGATATTTTAGGTGAATTTTTAGCACAGCAAATAGAGGCAACAACTAATTTAAAAGTATCTCGTCGTCCCCGTTTGGGTGGTTCTTTTGTTTGCCATAATGCGATTACTACTGGCAAGATTGATGCTTATATTGAGTATACAGGTACAGCTTTTACTGGAATTTTAAAGCAAAAAGCAGTTAATGACCCTAAAGAAGTTTATGAAAGGTTAAAACAAGCATACTCCCAGCAATTCAATTTGGAAGTGATGCCAAGCTTGGGTTTTGAAAATACTTTCGCGATGATTGTTCGGGGAGATGATGCCAAACGCTACAATATTCAAACTCTCTCGGAAGCTACTCAATATACACCTCAGTGGCGCGGTGGTTTTGGTTACGAGTTTTTAGAACGAGAAGATGGTTTCCCTGGATTAGCTAAAACTTACGATTTACGTTTTGCCAAATCTCCTCAAATCATGGACTTGGGTTTAATATATCGTGCTTTGATTCAAAAACAAGTAGATATGGTGGCGGGTAACTCCACTGATGGGCAGATTTCTCGGTTGGGTTTAGTTGTGTTAAAGGATGATAAACAGTATTTTCCACCTTACGAAACTGTGCCAATTGTTCGGCAAGAAGTATTAAAAAAATATCCCCAATTAAAAACAGCGATCGCTTCACTCGCTGGAAAGATTTCGGCAGATGAGATGCGACAGTTAAATTATTTAGTTGAGGGTGAATTACGTGATGTTAAAGATGTTGTTCAGGAGTTTCGCAAATCGAAAGGATTAAAATAATTCGTAATTTGTAATTAAGAGTTAGTGTAACGCACGCTACTAGTCTGTCAAGTTTAAATTGTTCGTAGTAAGGACTTTAGTCCTTATCCTCTAAGCACTAAAGTGCTTACTACAAACTCTTAAAACTACGTTATACATTGTACTAATGTTGTCCATGCAAAAAGTTCTTTAACCACCTAATGACTTCACTTGTTGATTGCTCATTGGCCATTTGGAGACATTGCTGCACAATTTCTCTGACGTTAGGAAAGTAGCTGCTTTCTGTAAGCACATAACTTTCTATCTGTAATCTATAAATTAATAGGCGATTATTCTTTAATATCCAAACTTCTGGCACTCGATAAGGCAAGTAATCATTAATATCGGTGTAGCTTGTAACGTCTATTTCAATTGCTAAATCTGGTGGTGGATCTGACTCCCAATCAATTCTTTTTTTACCAACTACTGCTCTGCAATTTTCAATGTAAAAGGAATAGTCTGGTTCAATACCACTAATTTCTGGCAAGCTCATGGTAATGGGCGTAAAAGACTCATATATGCGGTTTAGGTGGTCAAATAGAGCTATTACTATCAATGCCAACAAACTCGCATCTCTTCCATGTTCTGGTAGCGGTGCCATTAGCAAAATCTCTCCAGGTCGATATTTAATGCGAGGCG
The DNA here is from genome assembly GCF_014222285.1 of Nostoc sp. UCD121. GTDB lineage: Bacteria > Cyanobacteriota > Cyanobacteriia > Cyanobacteriales > Nostocaceae > Nostoc. The sequence continues at coordinate 9,056 of NZ_JACKZS010000197.1, read as the reverse complement.
AAGAGCGATCGCCTAGTTGCTGACTTAATACTTGATAGTCTTTCCAATCTCCCAAAAGCTTCAGCACCGCGCCAGGTGGTAACTCGATTCTTTCTGGTGTAATTACGGTATCCATTTTCGGCTGTTTCACTAATTTAAGTTAGCTAGTCGATTACAATATACATTAAAAATAACTTTTTAATTAGTTATGTAAACATTTTTTCAATTGTTTGCATCATCAGAAACAACCGATAAGGAAAATTAGGAAATTGAATAAAATTATAATACTCATAAAAAGAACGCGCTTTGTCGTCTTTGGCGTCAACCACTACAGCTATTGTGGCAATTTCGCTTTGTAGACTGCGATAAAGCGCATCCATTAACAGCATTTCCCCCAGCCCTTTTTTTCGATGATTTTTATCAACTGCCAATCGACCTAAAAGAGTTGCAGGAACATTTGGATATTTTGGGAGCTTCTTTGTGATCTCAATTGGCAATTCATCAAATTTAAGACTTGTTGATGATAATGTGTAATACCCAGCAACGATTCCAGAACTTTTTTCAATTAAAACAAAGGGAGCAGCCATCCGCTTGCGAGCATCTTGTCCTGCTTGCTGTTTTAAATAAATATCAAGTTTCTCAACATCACAAGAAAAAGCCGCCCGGTCTTGCTTTCCTAGCGGCTCTATTAAATAATCATCAAAAGTATCAGGTAACGCCACTTACACACCCATGTTTTGTTTATAGCGTTGAGCTGCTGCCTTTAATTTTGCACTTGGTTCTGGTGGATTGAGCAGTGCTTCTACAAAAATTTCTTGGTCTTGTCTACTTAAGATCATCATTTCATTTTCCTGGATAATCTGTTTGGCAACGTTCATAACGCTGCTAATCACAAAATCTGTTAATGTTCGACCTTGAATCTCAGCAGCACGCTGGAAAATTTCTTTTTGTTCTTTACTAATACGAGCTTCCAGGCGTTCATCTCTGGAGCGCGTTAAATTTGCTTTGCGGCTTCGAGCCAGAGTATTAGCCATCATAGCCTCTACATGATAAGAATAATGTTTACCAAAAAATAAAATGTACGGCATTTGTCCTTACAAATTCATAGTAACAAACATAGATAGGAATTTCAACAAGATTTAGCGATCGCTCTGCAACTGGGCAATCAACAAGCAAGCAGCGTATAAAATGCTTTCCCAGGCGCTAGGCTAAGAAAGATCAAACCAAATGGCATAAAAATGCTTACTGTTGCTAAACCCAAGCGAGTTGCAATCGCAATCTTTTCTTTCACTCTCGTTGTTTACAGCCAAGTTGCATCAGCCGCCTTAACTTTACCCCTACGCAGCAAAAAGGGAATGGTGGTTTCAGCGCATCCTCTAGCAAGTGAAGCGGGAATTTTAATGTTACGCAAAGGGGGTAATGCAGTGGATGCAGCTGTAGCCACAACTTTTGCAATCTCTGTAGTTGAGCCTTTTTCCGCAGGCATCGGCGGCGGCGGATTTTTGCTGATGCACTCTGAGAAAACTGGCGAGATGAAAGCGCTAGATTTCCGCGAACGCGCACCTTTGAAAGCTACAAGAAATATGTATCTTGATGCAGAAGGAAAGGTGCGTCCCAATGCAAGTATTAATGGTTATTTGGCAGTAGGGACACCAGGAACGGTGGCGGGACTTTATCAAGTGCATCGTCGCTATGGTAAACTTTCTTGGCAAGAGGTGATGAAACCTGCGATCGCACTCGCTAAAGATGGCTTTATTCTTGGCAATGTGCTAACCCAGAGGCTAAACCAGGGCCAGCAAGCAATTCTCAATAATCCCGCAGGGCGAGAAATTTTCACTCGCAACGGTGAATTTTATCAACCAGGGGAGAAACTGGTGCAGCGTGATTTGGCACGCACTTTAACAGCAGTTGCCGAAAATCCCCAAAGTTTTTACACCGGAAGTATTGCTCGTGCGATCGCTTCTGATATGGTAAAAAATGGTGGTTTAATTACTCTAGAAGACCTGAAAGCCTACAAACCAATCTGGCGGACTCCTATTTGTGGCAATTTCCGCAAAGCTAAAGTTTGCTCAATGCCACCCCCATCATCGGGAGGCGTTCACCTATTGCAGATTTTAAATATTATTGGTGACACTGATTTAAAATCTTTAGGATGGCATCATCCTGACGCTATCCACTTAATGGTAGAGGCAATGAAAATTGCTTACGCTGATCGTTCAGAATATTTAGGCGATCCTGATTTTGTCAAAGTTCCTGTACAAGAACTACTCACTTCAGCTTACGCCAAACAACGCCGTCAAGAAATTAATATGCAAGTGGCTAGACCCTCGACCAAGGTCAAGCCAGTAGATAGAAAGACACTACAACGTTTTAGTCAAACTAATAATCCGAGTTTAGAAGAAAATACCATTCCGTTATCTCATCAGTCTTTTAAATTGCACACGACGCGGTATGAATCTCCTGAAACCAGCCATCTTACGGTTGTGGATGAAGAACGCAACGCTGTAAGTCTGACTTTCACCATTAACCTCAGTTTTGGTGCTGGTGTGGTAACACCGGGAACTGGAATTATCCTCAACAATGAGATGGATGATTTTGCGGCTGCGCCAGGAGTGCCTAACGCCTTTGGTTTAGTTGGTAACGATGCTAACAGCATTGCACCCCGAAAAACTCCCCTATCCAGCATGACTCCCGCAATTGTCACAGAAAATGGTCATTTTCGGATGGCAGCAGGTGCGCCTGGTGGTAGCACTATCATCACTCAGGTTTTGCAAGTCATCCTAAATGTGCTGGAATACAACATGGATGTTGGCGCAGCTGTTTCTGTTCCACGCATACATCATCAATGGCTTCCAGATGAGTTGCGCGTAGAATCTTGGGGTTTAGATGCTTTGACTCTGCAAGAATTACGCCGTCGGGGGCATAAAATAAAGGAAACTACTCCTTGGGGTAATGGTAATGCGATCGCGGTTACATCTGATGGAACTCTAGAAGGCGCGGCAGATCCTCGCGGTGAAGGTTCCCCCAGAGGCTTATAAACGAGTAAGGGACTGGCGAGACACAGGGACGCACAGAATAACAAATGACTAATAAAAAATGACCAATGACTATTGATTTTGGATTGTTGACTCTACGTAGCTACTGCTGCCAAACTCATTGGCGCGTGCGCTAGGTACTAGTGTCCAACCTGCTTTGAGAAGTTTTTGATAAGTTGCCCAACCTTTAGAACCACCTGGTATTTGATAATCTGGGACTGTGAAATGTCCAAAAGCCGTGTAGGGCCGCCAAGGCTGATTGGGTTCTGTCTGCAAATACAAGATTTTCTCGCCGTCGCCACCAGACTTAGATAACCAGCACATTTGTCGATGCATTGCAAACTCCTTTGCTTTTAGCTAACAACTAACGCATAATATCAGACTTTTGTCAAGTAACTTCTCACCCTTGTGAGCTATTTTTGGATATGCAGATAAACAGATTTGCCTCACCTTATGTATTAGGGTGAGATTTTTCTAATGTTATCCGCGTTTTTTGCGATCGTGTGTAGCAATAACTACTGTTTTCAGGGTGGTTAGGAATTTGCAATCTGCTGTATTTTCAACAAACAGAAGTCAGGAGCCAAAATTCAGTTCTAAATTCTGGCTCCTGATTACCTTGATTTCTCACAAGTGAGAAATCAAGGAGTGTGGGAGGTGTGGGAGGTGTGGGAGGATGGGGAAGAAATCTGACCCCGCACACTCCCCACGCTCCCCTATCGTGAGAAATCCGGGATTAGCGGATAGTGCAGCGTGCGATCGCTGTAGAAAAACTCTAAATATTTGGTGGGCGGGTTTTTTTGCGATCGAAGCCCAATTCGATCGGGTTTTCCAAATACCATAGCCTTCTGTGTAAATTGAAAAACCTAGCAGCAATACAACCGAGGTTTAGCCAAAGGTTGAGTTGTGATTGAGCATATCAATCTTTCTGGCCATTTTGTCGCCGACAATGCCGCGAATTGTCTGTACTAATTGGGTGTATGCAAAGTCAGACAAAGCTGGCGTTGTTTCTTGCAAGTTGATTGATTGATCTAAATCAATCCATGATTTGCAACCGCCGTATTTAGGGTAATAAGGAATTTCTTGCTCTTGGGTTAGGTTATATGTCCGCAGGAGGAGAATATAAAGGGGCTGACGTGGTTTCCATTTGAGGCGATCGCTAATAAAATGCTCGTTCCAAATATGGAACGGAAGCAAGGCGTTGACAAGAAATTCGTCACTAACTGGCAAAATATCTGTAATTTCAGCCCAACTACCGATGCGAACAGTTTCTGGATGCCAACCTGATGTTACTGGATAAACACGATTAGCATACTCAGGTTTGAGCATGAAAGCTTGTTGATGTTCATAAGTAGGGTAAAGCAAAATTTGCTTGTGGGCAACTTGGAAATGTCCATTTCGTTCATGAATACCCCCTTTACGAAGCAACATAATTGTTTTGCCACTCTCCAAGGCATTTACGGCGACAGCCCATTCTTTGAGAGCATGAAAAGTTGTAGTCAATTCCATCAGCATCTACTGTAACTCTGATTTAATTCAAACTAAGACCGATAAAGTGTGAAACTGTCCAAGGGAATGAATTAGAAAGCAGTTATAAAAAAGCGATCGCTAGCAACCTAGCAGATAATCGTGCTAAAAATAAACTGTTTCAATGCGAAAACTTTGAACATGCTCAACAAGCGCTACAAAAATTACGTCCCATAGCCCTTATTTATAATTGTACCCCTGCTCAGTTAGCTTTGCCGTGGCTAATTGCCCAACCCCAAATTAATACTATTGCAAAGGCACATTATCCCCAACAAGCACTAGTACCGCAAGGCGGAATTAAAAATTAAAAAGTAAAAATTAAAAATTAATACACCATAAGGATTTCGTTGATTTGGAATGATTGGTTTATTTCCGCCGTATTGTACTAGACAACGCATTAGCCGCCCAAATTAAGCTTTATTCTGGCCAATTGGTCAAAATTGATGCAATTGGACGTATTTACAGCAATTGTCTGGATTATAGTCAAATTATGGGCAATTGATGACAATGCAGTTTAATTATCTATGCTGAACTCTCGAAGATCTCCTCAAATATCTTAAAAAGACAGCCAGGGATCAAATATCTGGAGCTAGATTGCAAAATCTAACAAAACATCAACTTTAGTAAAGTAAGAGTTGCAACTCAGAAACTGAAGTGATAACTTAAATAGTAGGACACCAAAGAGAAAATAAAACCAAAAGAAAAGGGTAAATGACTTAGTGTCCCCTGTCATCAACCCAAGCAAATTTCAGCATATCAAGATGACAAAAGTGGTAAAAGCCTAATGTAAAAGGCAAAGCCAAATCCCAAAGCGGAAAAACGCAAGAATGCTGAGTTTGTTAGTTGTCTAGTCCACCCTAGTTATTAACCTTCAATTACTTAATTAGTTTAACAATTTGAAATCTGTGAACTCGATAAAACCTGGTCAACCTTGATCAGGTTTTTGGTATTTTATTGTGATATAATTTCCTGGTTACGGCAGATAGTGCCGGAATTGACGCTTGAGAAGCTAGTTGGGAAACTAGAGTCTTTTTAACAAAAGCCAGTTAATGTGCCCAATAAATGTCAAACCTTTTAGTTGGGTTACTTTATTTATTTTGTATATATAAAGAAGCCCACTAATATGGGCTTGTTTTGTAGAATATAAACTCAAATTAACATAAGTCATTTCCAAGCAGCGAAGAAAATAGAATAGCAATGTATCCTGTTAAAAAAATTGATGAAATATAATAGATTTTTAAATAAAATTACTACAGTTATTATTATAACTCTCCTTTCTTTTTCTTGTAAGTCTTCTATTAGTACAAAAGCGGAACAGGCACAAGCAACAGATAAATCGAAACCCGATCCGAATCTTGTCTATGGAGATTTAATTATTAAAGAACAATCTGATTATATAATGATTCCTGTTGTTCTTCCAGACCAGGATGAAGATAAAAAAACTGATTTAAGCCTTTCACGTTCTTATGAAAGAAATAACCAATTGTCTAACATCATCTTTTATCGAAAGCAAGATGGTGAAACTCATATTTTATTAAATAAAAAAGCCATTATTGCCTCCTTTGATTTATTAGAGGTAAAAGCGGTAGAGAAGCCGCCTACAAGAGTTTGGTTTTATAAAATCCTTGAACAAGACACAAACATAGATACAAAACTCAACAGCGAAGATGCTACTGTTGGTTATCTTTCTGATTTATCAGGTAAGAATCTCCAGCAAATTACCCCAAACAATACTCAAATCATCAATTGGGTTGTTGTTCCAAGTCAAAATGCAATTTTTATAAAAATTATCAAAGACTCAGATAATGATAAAAAATTTACAGGAAAAGATAAAACTAATTTTATTAGGGTTAACCTAGATAAACCTGCTATGGGATCTGAGATTATTAGTAATCAGATAGAGCAAGAAATTAAGTCATCCGTTCTTAAGTGATTAGGTTTATCGAACAAAATTCAGGAGTCAGGAGTCAGAATTCAGATGCTTCTCTGACAAGGGTTATGGATAACGCATATTTAATTATGGAGATGTCTAATTATGTAGAATTAGTGACAATACAGTTTGGATAGTAAAACCAACCTCATCTAGACCATGATAAATAAGATTGTGGAAGCTCAGGCATGAGTAATGGATGTGAATGGTAACATTACCGTGGTAGCCCAAACTACAGTAAATCCTGTGCGTTCCTGGTTATCAATTACCTCCTGTCATGCTTATGGCTAAAACAACTAGGATCTTTGGTGCGAATTCTGTAAAAGTTAAAATACAGAAGCAGCCAGGGCGTTGGCATAAAACCACACTGGCTCAATTTTTGCGTTTGCCTTTGTACTTCCTGATAGCTTTGCTATGCATATTGGGTTCACCCGTGCTAGCAAAAGTTCCTGGCTCAATTAATTCCTCATCTCAATTAGAAATTAACAATTTGCCATCGCTGGCTGTAGTTAATGACCCAGGTTCGCTACTAGAACAGGGCAAATTTTTATACAATTCCGGTAACTTTGCCAAGGCAGTAGAAGTATTACAACAGGCTGTCCAAGCATATAAGCAGCAAGGAGAAAGCCTCAGACAGGCAGCGACACTGAGTAATCTTTCTTTAGCTTACCAGCAACTTGGTTTATGGAGTCAAGCACAACAGGCAATTACAGAGAGCTTAAACTTGCTCAAAGGACAAGATGAAAATCAAATCTTGGCCCAATCGCTGGATATTCAAGGTCGTCTTCAACTGAGAATGGGACAAGCCGAGGCAGCTTTAGCAACTTGGCAGCAGACAGAAGAAATTTACAGGCGAGCAGATAATCAAAGTGGTGTGGTGCGATCGCTAATCAATCAATCACAGGCGTGGCAAACTCAAGGATTTTACCCCCGCGCTGTCAAAACACTTGATCGGGTAAGTCAGACATTAAAATCTCAACCAGATGCGATAGAAAAGACAGTGAGTTTGCGATCGCTCGGTGATGCTCTTTTAGTAGTGGGCGATTTGGAAAAGTCACGCCTGGCGCTAGAAGAAAGTCTGACGATTGCTCGAAATCTGCAATCAAGCGCAGATATTGCAGCCAGTCTGTTCAGCCTGGGGAATAATGCCCGTAAACAAAAAAACAACCTACTGGCGATCGCCTATTATCAACAAACAGTTGCAGCATCTCCCCCACCTTTAATAAAAGTCCAAGCCCAACTCAATCACCTGAGCCTACTGATTCAAGATCAACAATGGGCAAATGTTCAAACTCTCTTACCATTGATTGAATCCGAACTCGCTCAACTTCCTCCTAGCCGTGCTAGCATTTACGCTCATGTTAACTTTTCCCAAAGTTTGGCAAAAGTCAAGGGTGGTATATTACAAGCATCTAGTCAGCATTACTACTCAGGATTCAGCACCAAAGAATCAGCAGTATTACTCGCCAGCGCCATTGAACAATCCCGCAGTTTAGGGGACAAGCGGGCAGAAGCATACTCACTAAAGAGTTTAGGCAGCTTGTATGAAGAAACCGGACAATTGTCATACGCGCAAGAGCTTACTCGGCAAGGATTAGCTTTAGCACAGAGCAGCAATGCACCAGAAATCACCTACACCTTAGAGTGGCAGTTAGGTAGATTACTGCGGGCAGAAAAAGATATGAATGGTGCGATCGCAGCCTATGATTCTGCTGTGGACACTCTCCAGTCCCTTCGCAGAGATTTAGTAGTCAATAAAGACGTAGTTAACCAGGATGTACAATTCAACTTTCGGGACAGCGTAGAACCCATCTACCGAGAATCAGTAGAGTTGCTGCTAAAATCCCAAGAAGGAAAACCAGATCAAAAAATATTGGAGAAAGCCCGCCAACGCATTGAAGCACTCCAACTAGCAGAATTGGATGACTTCTTTCGAGAAGCTTGCCTACAAGGACAGAGAGTAGCCCTCGATCAAATGGTCGATAAAGATAATCCCACAGCTGCTATCCTTTATCCAATTATTCTTCCTGACGAACTTCAGGTAATTGTCAAAATTCCCAAACAACCCCTGCAAAGCTACACTACTCAGATTTCTCATACAAAAGTAGAGAAATTGTTAGTAGAACTGCGAAAAAATCTTGTCAACCCCACCGCTACTAAAGCCGTCCAAACCGAGGCACATGAAGTTTACAACTGGCTGCTTCAACCCATTGAGTCAAAATTGCAAAACAGTGGGGTAGATACCCTAGTGTTTGTCCTGGATGGCCCCTTACGCAATTTACCAATGGCAGCTTTATATGATGGTAAGCAATACTTGGTAGAGAAATATGCAATTGCTCTGAGCGTGGGTCTGCAACTCCTCGATCCTAAACCACTGGTAAAACAGCAGCTAAGGGCGCTAACCGCAGGGCTGACTCAGCCACCACCAGGTTTTTCTAAGTTTGCTCCGTTGCTTGCGATCAAATCTGAATTTGACGGCATTACCAAAGCAGGAGTCTCGACAACTAGCTTATTACTCCCGGTTCGCCCATTTTTTAATGAGTTAGGAAAAGTAGATAGTCAAAAGTATACCGAAGGACATATTCCCA
>NZ_JACKZS010000196.1 GCF_014222285.1 Nostoc sp. UCD121 | reverse complement strand
GATCGACAGAGTAAGACTTCATTTAAAAGTATTTATATTTTAATCTAGTGTACCTCATAATAGACGCAAGTGCTGTAGTGGGATAGGTTCAATGGATAGTGTTATCAAGCGTATATTGATTTGTGACGATGTGGCTGATAACTCTTTTCTTCTAAAAACGATTTTACAAGCAGAAGACTGTTTGATTGAAATCGTTGATTCAGGTGTAGCAGTACTAGCTTACCTTGAAACAGCCTCGAAGTCACCTGACTTGCTAATACTAGATGTAATGATGCCAAAAATGGATGGATTTGAAGTTGTTCGTCACCTGCGAGAATCTGCTAAGTTTCAATTTGTTCCGATTTTGCTGGTGACAGCTTTTGATGAAGATGATGCTGATAAAGCTCTTGATATAAAAATAAGTGGGTTCATTAAAAATCCGATTGACCCTGATATAGTAACTACTAAAGTTCAAGTAATTTTAGCTGGGAATTCCGAAAATTTTCCGAATAATAATAACTTTATTCAGAGATGATGATTATGATGCATTTGCAAGAGAGCATCTGGAATATATTCTATTAGGGAATTCCAGAAATTAAATTATTTAATGAAATATTGCGTACAATATCAAGCAGTTTCAAGCTAACTATTTGCTAATTTTGGTGTTTTTACAATCTATGTCTAACCAAACGTCTAAGCGTCTTAAACAAAATGCTGAAAGAATCATGCAGAGGTGGGAAGAGCGGGCGCGTGATGAAGTTGGTGCATCCATACATCAGGACTCTCTGATGCTACAAAATTCGCTACCTGAGTATCTAGAGCAATTGGTGGATGAGCTGTCAACGAAGATTGAAAGGACACCAGCCAGAATAAAAACCGATAAACTAGAAAGCACTCGGATTGGGAAAAAGCATGGACATGAGCGGGCAGGTTTTGCCGACTATTCAATGACCCAACTCATTTTTGAGTACCACATTCTCCGTCAAGTCATATTTCAAATATTAGAAGAAGAAGCGGCTTTAGAGGTAAGGGAACGAGATATTATTATCGATTCCATTGAGCAAGCCGTTAACGATGCGGCGACTCAATTTTCGCAGACGTTGCGAGATATTCAAGAGTTATTTATGGTGACACTGACTCACGATCTCAGAGGGCCACTCAATGTCATAAAAATGGGTACTCACCTGACTCTGCGTCGGCTTGAACAAGGAGATACTCATGCCAATATCGCGGCGAAAATGCTAAAAGCAGTCGAGCGTTTGAATTTGATGATTCAAAATCTGCTCGATGCTAGTCGGCTACGGGCGGGGGAGAGCTTAAAGTTTGAATTTGAAGAATGCAGTTTAGACAGCCTTGTTCAGGACGTAGTAGAGGATTTGAACTTTGCTTATGGAGAGCGGTTTATTGTAGTTTCTGATACTGTTATCAGGAGCAATTGCAGCCGTAAAGAGATACGACGGGTAATTGAAAACTTAGCTATCAACGCCGTGAAGTATGGCGCTGCTGATACACCAATTACACTCACACTTGAGCAAATTGAAACGCATATCAGCCTGACCATCCACAACGAAGGTAATCCGATCTCTTCAGAAGCTCAATCAATCTTATTTCAACAATTTCGTCGAACCATCGCTGCTGAGGATCAAACAGGATGGGGGTTAGGATTATTTTTAGCAAAGAGTATTATTGAGGCACATCAGGGGACGATTGAAGTTGAAAGTGCCGAGGGTAAAGGAACAAGCTTTATCGTTAAGTTGCCTAAACTTCCCTATTAGGGTGCCTAGAAAGACTCTCTTTCTAATCCTATAGCCAATACAGTACTAACAGACTCTTTCATTCAGAGATCATGGCTATAAATAATATAGTGAAGAGAGAGCAGGTTGAACACATTCTATTAATTTATCCGGTTCAACTGGCTTTTGAATAACTAAACTGCGTAAAAAAGATTAAAAGATAATATTTTTATTCTTATTAACTGTACCCTATAACAGCAGGAATTGCTGTATGTTCCCTATTTCAATATGGTAGTTAAAAAAGGAGTTACACAAGATAGTACTAATAAGCTTATCCTTGTTTGCGATTGATGTTGCAGACAACTGCTTTTTCTTCCAAACTCTTTTAGAAATGGAGGGTTATGAGGTTGAAACTGTCGATTCGGGAGCAGCAGCACTTACTTTTCTGGAATGTAAAAGACCTGCCCTACTTCTACTGGATATAATGATGCCTGTTATGAATGGGTACGAAGTAGTTCGCCGCATTAAAAATAATCCTTTTTTAGAATCTTTACCTATTGTGTTTATCACAGCTGATGAAAAGGGATTTTCTCAGAAAGGATTTGATGTGAAGGTGCATGGAGTTATCCGAAAGCCTGTTGAGCCGGATGCATTAATAGGATATGTTCAAGCAACCTTACAGCAATTGCATTATTTACAACTCTAATGTATCGATGAAGTAGCTAGCATTTACAAGGGAATCTTTAAGAATTCCGGTTTAAAATCTCTCGCACTTTAGAGGTGACTGTATCAATGTCAATGGGTTTCTGGATAAATCCATCACATTTTATACTATTGATATTATTAAGCTCATAATCAAAACTTGTGACCAAAAGAATTGGTATAAATTGAAATTTAGTTGATTCTCTCAGGCGTTGAACAACTTCAAATCCATCCATTACAGGCATTTGAATGTCTAGTATTAGTAAGTCAGGTGGGTTAGGGTATGTTTCAAGGAAGGTTAGCACTGCTGCACCCGAATCAACAATTTCAATCAGACAGTCCTCTGCTTCTAAAATAGTTTTTATTAACAAAGAGTTATCAGCTACATCATCACAGACCAAGATACGTTTAATAGCATTTTCATTAGTCATGATTGTGGTAAAAATAGCTATTTAATCCATACTTTTCTATTATTTACCATACTTGTAAAGCTTGAGACAAGCATTAAGCAAAGAAGTTTTTAGTTGTTACCCAGCAATTATAGCAGTAGAGCTAGTATGGGGCTTGAAAAACCTTCAAAATCACCTTTTCTGCATATCGTGAAAAGTAAAATGTTTAACTGAACAGAGATGATGCAAAAGTTTTATCAATTGTTTTTTATCTTCCACATAGACACCACCCGGATTTCTCACCACATCTCGATTAAGCCTTTGCTTGATCTCTTGAGCAGAGGAGAGTTATTGTACAAGTTCTTTCCCCTCTGCCCCTTCCCTCAAGCTTGTGAGAAATGCGGGTCACAAGCGGGAGGGATAACCCAAGAGCCTGAGTAAATGATTTGTGGCATAATAACTTTTAAATACTATTGGCAATTTTTGGCACCATGAGGAGAAAAGTGACGTGAATCGCCAACGGACAACGCTGAACGTATCACTGACTCTTGATTTTAATGAATTTATAGCCTCGCTTGTGGAGTCAGGAAAGTATAAATCAGCAAGCGAAGTCGTGCGCCAAGGATTGCGGCTACTTCAACAACAGATATCAACTTCAAACGCCCAAGAAAGAAAAAGCGCACAAGAGCAATGCGTAAGTTCAAACAGTGCAATAAACAATAGGCAATTAGAGCCGTTTCCGGGTTTAGGTGAGATGAGGGAGCGGATACGTGATTTTGACTGGTCAAGCACATCCGTTGGCGGTAGAGAAACATGGCCCCAAAGCTTGAAATCAACGATACGCACTTTATTAGGTTCCCGTTATCCGATGATTTTGCTATGGGGAGAAGATTTAATCCAGATTTATAATGATGCCTACACCAGCCTTATTGGGGCAAAACATCCTCTGGCACTGGGGCGCTCAATTCAAGAAACACAGTCAGAATCATGGGATGTAATTGGGCCGATGATTACCGAAGTGATGACGACGGGTGTTCCTAACTGGGTAGAAGATCAGATGATGGTGGTGAACCGTTCTGATTATAACGAAGAAGCCCACTTCAGCCTGTCTTACAGTGCGGTAGAAGATGATGAAGACGTAATTAGAGGTATGCTTTGCGTGTGTAGCGAAGTGACGCAGCAGGTACTAGGGGAGCGCCGCTTACGCTTGCAACGCGATTTGGTAGCCAGGGGGGAAGATACACGCAGCGTAGAGGCAACGTGTAAAGATATCTTGTCCACGATAGCCGAATATCCCTTGGATGTGCCGTTTGCGCTATTGTACTTGAGTGATGAGTCAGACGCTAAAGCAATAAAATTATTTGGCAGCGTGGGTGTAATTGAAAATGATGAGATCGCACCAACTACTGTCCTCATTCAAAAATCGGATGGGATATGGCCATTTGCCCAGGTGATGGCAGGTCAAGCAGTTGTAGTTGAAAATATCTTGCGTTATATCACCATTACTAGTGGCCCTTGGGGGGAAATTGTAGATCGGGCATTAATGCTGCCGATTCCGTCATCAAATATTACGGCACCACTTGGGGTATTAATAGCAGGAATTAGCCCTAACCAAGCCTTGGATGAAGCGTATAAGTCGTTTTACGAGTTGTTAGCCGGACAAGTTTCAGTTTCGCTCCGCAATGCTGGGGCATACGAAGAAGAACGCAAAAAAGCCGCAGCCCTAGCCGAGTTGGATCGGGCGAAGACAGCATTTTTTAATAATGTTTCCCATGAGTTCCGCACACCTTTGACGTTGATGTTAGGGCCATTAGAGGATGTTTTAAGTAAGCAAAACGCTTCACTAACAATAGAGTCACGACAGCAATTGCAATTAGTACAGCGCAACAGTCTGCGTTTACTAAAGCTAGTCAACACATTATTAGACTTTTCCCGGATTGAAGCAAATCGAATTCAAGCTGTTTACGAGCCAACAGACCTAGCTGTATTTACCAGTGAACTGGCAAGTGTTTTTCGTTCAGCGATCGAAAAAGCAGGTTTACGTTTAATAGTAGATTGTCCACCATTACAACAAAGGGTTTACGTAGACCGCGAAATGTGGGAAAAAATTGTCTTAAATTTGTTGAGCAATGCTTTCAAGTTCACCTTCGCTGGAGAAATCACTGTTGCCTTGGGCTCTGATGGGGAACGTGTGGAAATGGAAGTCCGAGATACAGGTACAGGAATTCCACAAGCAGAGTTACCACGCTTGTTTGAGCGATTTTATCGTGTACAAGGGTCACAAGGTCGGACTTACGAAGGCTCTGGTATTGGGCTATCACTTGTACAGGATTTGGTTCGACTTCATGGTGGTGAAGTTCGCGTCACCAGTCAAGAAAATCAGGGAAGTTCTTTTATAGTTGCACTGCCGTTTGGGGTAGCTCATTTGCCCGCAGAGCGTATTGGAGCTAATCGCAATTTGCCTTCGACTGCTTTGGGCGCGGTTGCGTTTGTGGAAGAAGCATGGCGTTGGCTACCACAAGAAGCAGGGGAGCAAAACACTTTCTTGTCCTCTGCCCGTATCTTGCTGGCTGATGATAACGCAGATATGCGCGATTATCTTAAGCATCTACTCCAGCCATATTACGAAGTGGAAGCAGTAACAGATGGGATAGCCGCCTTAGCAGCAGCCCGCAGGCAAATACCGGATTTAGTACTGAGCGATATTATGATGCCGGGAATCGACGGTTTGCAATTGTTACGCGAATTGCGCTCTGAATCATCTACTCGTGAAGTACCTATTATCCTGCTATCTGCCCGCGCTGGTGAAGAATCTCGCGTTGAAGGTTTAGAAATGGGTGCAGACGATTACCTGATTAAACCTTTCTCGGCGCGAGAACTGCTGGCACGGGTACGAACAAACTTAGAGTTGTTCCGACTGCGTAAAGATGCTTTAGCTCAACAAGCCGAACGGATTCGGGAGCAGGCAGCGCGAGTTGAGGCGGAGGCGGCCAATCGCATGAAAGATGAATTTCTGCAAGTACTTTCCCATGAGATTCGCACACCGCTTAATGGAATGCTTGGCTGGGTTAAAATGCTTCGCCAAGGGAAATTAAACTCATCTGCAACGACTCGGGCGCTAGAAACTATTGAGCGCAACGCCAATGCTCAAGCGAGATTAGTAGACGATTTGCTGGATGTATCATGTATTATCCGAGGGCAACTGCGCCTGGAAAAGCTTCCAGTTTCTCTAATCTCAGTGATTACTGAAGCTATCGAAACTTTAAAACCACAAGCTTCAGCTAAAGATATTACGATTAGCTCTATGCTTGATCAGTGCGCTAGTTCTGTTTGTGGAGATGCTAGTCGTTTACAACAAGTAGTGTGGAATCTGCTGAGTAATGCAATTAAATTTACGCCTTCTGGGGGACAGGTAGAGGTTTGCCTACAAGCTTTGGGTACAGACGCGCTCCTCCAGGTCAAAGATACGGGTAATGGTATCAAAGCTGACTTCTTGCCCTACATTTTTGAGCGCTTCCGTCAGGCAGACGCAAGTACAACCCGAAGCTATGGGGGACTAGGCTTAGGGCTAGCAATCGTCCGGCATTTAGTGGAAATGCATGGGGGAACAGTACAGGCCGATAGTCCAGGGCTTGGCCTTGGAGCAACCTTTGGTGTGCGCTTACCTCTGATGAGCATCTCTTATATTTCTGACGGTGCAGAATTAATCTCTGGAAACGATGATAATCAAATTTCACTCAACGGTTTACGAGTATTAGTTGTTGATGATGAAGCTGATGGACGTGAGCTTGTTGCTTTTATCTTGGAGCAACATGGTGCTTTGGTGAGTGAAGCAGCATCAGTAGCCCAAGCCTTGTCAGCGTTAGAGTCGGGAATGCCACACATACTGATTTCGGATCTGGGAATGCCAGAGGAGGATGGCTACAGTCTGATTCGTCGAATCAGGGCTTTACCAGTAGAAAAAGGAGGAAGAATGCCAGCGATCGCCTTGAGTGCTTATGCCAAGGAGGAAGACCGAAGGCGGGCGTTGCTTACAGGCTTTCAAATGTATTTGTCCAAACCATTTGATCCACTGGAGTTGGTAGTTATGGTTGCAAGTTTGTCTGGTCGGTTTCAAGATTAACAGAAAAAATAGCTAGAAACTAACAGTTAATAATATTTGAGGAAATAGCCTTGGAAATTTTTAACCAACCTCGCCATAGTAATAGATAATAGTGTGCTTCCAATACTGCTCGGGTAAAGCATTTTTAACCTGAGTTCGGGATAAGAAATCCTCAAAAGCCTTGAATTATCGTTGTTCGGTCTAAAGCTCTGTTTTCATCTATTGTCAATAAGACATATTGCTGAGATTAGTTTCATTTGTGAACCTTATTGACAAAATGATTCCACTTTTATCCCTGCTTTGACCAATTCCAGTTTTATTCAATCCTGACAGAATAAGCTTTTTAGCTTCTGGCTTAACCCGAACTCAGGTATTTTTAGCTCGGCATTGGGTTTGGGGTAAAGGTTAAAGGTTTTTTCTTTCCCCTTTTCCCCAAAACCCGACAAGTATTATATGAGGTATTAATTTGCCTTCCTAATAATATTTAGAATGACTTCAATTAATACGTCTGGGTCTATTGGCTTTGCGACGTGCTGCTCAAATCCTGCGGCTAAAGCTTGTTGGCGATTAGCCTCTCCAGCATAGGCTGAGAGGGCTAAAGCCAGAGTTTGTCCACCTTGTTCAGGTGGCATTGCTCGAATTTGGCGGATCAGCATATAGCCATCCATATCTGGCATTCCAATATCACTTAACAAAATATCTGGTGGCGATTGCTCTAACGCTTGCAGCGCATCGAGCGCCGATGTCACAATTCTCACCTCTGCTCCCGCCTGTTCAAGGACGAAGCTAAAAAAATCACAGATATCTGCATCATCATCAACTACTAATGCCCGTATTCCTCTAAGGGGTAAGGGGTTAAAAGCTAAGGATGAAGAGTCAACTTCTGTTTGATGGCTAGAACCTTGTGCTTTCATGAAGGGAAACCTGACAGTAAAGGTGGCTCCGTGTCCTTCTCCGAAACTGTCTACTTGAACAGTACCTCCATGCAGTTCAACTAGATGACGCACGATCGCTAGCCCTAATCCAAGTCCGCCAAACTTCCTAGTTGTTGTTGCATCCGCTTGACGAAAGGACTCGAACACGTAGGGAAGAAAGTCAG
This sequence comes from Nostoc sp. UCD121, assembly GCF_014222285.1. Classification (GTDB taxonomy): domain Bacteria; phylum Cyanobacteriota; class Cyanobacteriia; order Cyanobacteriales; family Nostocaceae; genus Nostoc. The sequence goes on along the minus strand of NZ_JACKZS010000196.1, from coordinate 6,603 downwards.
GATTAATCCCCTTGCCCCAATCGCTAACAGTAATTTGAGCCTGCAAGTCTTTACACTCTAAGCGAATTTCAACCCGTCCACCAGCAGAACTAAATTTGACGGCGTTAGTAAGCAAATTCCAAATTACTTGCTGTAAACGAGCAGAATCTCCGATAATTTGCTGAATATTTGGGTCAAATACTCTCTCAATTTCAATTGACTTCGCTTCTGCTGCTAAACGCACGGTTTCAATAGCTGCTTCAATGGTCGATGCCAAGTTAACGGGAGCGATTTCTAAATTGAGTTTGCCAGACAAGATGCGAGAGACATCTAACAAATCCTCAATTAATTGTGCCTGGAGTTTGGCATTACGCTCGATAGTTTCCAAAGCAATAGTCGTTTTTGTAGCATTTAATTTGCCATTGCGAAGCAACTTAGACCAACCGAGAATCGGATTGAGGGGTGAGCGCAATTCATGTGATAGCATTGCCAAAAACTCATCTTTAATCCGATTCGCTGTTTGAGCTTGTTGACGTGCGGCTTGCTCACGCAAAAGCAGTTGTTCGCGTTCAGTTTCTGCTTGCTTTTGCTTTGTAATATCGCGTGAGATGACTAACAGTTGTGCAATAGTTCCTGATGCATTTTGGACGGGAGTAACAATCACATCCCACCACTTCGGCTTGCCCTTTGCTGTGGGACAGTAGCCTTGAAATTGCCCGACATTACCTGTTTTGGCTGCGGCAATCGCCGAAGCGGCATCTTCTTGGTCTTCGCCTTGCCACAGACTAATCCAGTCGGTGTTAAGGAAGGAGGCAGGCTGATCAATTTCTAGAAGATGCAGTCCGCCTTTATTCAAGTAGAGTAACCGCCCATCTAACGTTAAAACTTTGATAGAATCATGACTGCTGTCCAAAATTCGTTGCTTTAGCTCTTCACTTTCTCGCAAGGCTGCTTCGGCAAGTTTGCGCTTGCTAATATCCATGAAAAGGACGGCGACTTTTCGGCGCTGCGGCTGCCCAATACGAAATGCATAAACGTCGAACCAACGGTCTAAGGCTTGAGCGCGATTCTCGAAGCGAATGGGTTCGCCTGTTATGGCGACTTTTCCGTAAATATCAAACCAATAGTTTTCATGATTTGGAGCAAGCTCGCGCATCCTTTTGCCTTGTACGTCTTTGAGTCCGGTTTGTTTCTCAAAGGACGGATTGATTTCTAAAAAGCGGTAATCGTTAGGCGTGTCATTTTCATCAAACAGCATTTCGAGCGTGCAAAATCCTTCGTCAATGGACTCAAACAGCGTTCGATAGCGTGACTCAGATTGGCGTAAGGCTGATTCTGCCAGTTTTTGTTCACTGATATCTGTGCAGGTGCCATACCAGCGAATGATTTGACTGTTTTCATTGAGCATTGGTAAAGCACGGGAAAGATGCCAACAGTAGGTTCCATCTGCCCGTCTCAAGCGATGCTCAACCTCGTAGCTTGTGGCCATTTGAACGGCTTGAGTCCACACGGAGATAGTGTGTTCTCGCTCCTCTGGATGGATAAGGTTCTGCCAACCGAACCCCTGGATTTGCTCTAGCGCCAACCCAGTATAGTCAAGCCAGCGATTGCTGTAATAATCTACCCGACCGATTTCATCAGCCGTCCAAACCATCTGGGGAATGGATTCAGCCAGAAAACGAAAACGTTGCTGACTGGCCCCAAGGCGCACTCGTCCTAACTCTAGATTGGCGGCAACTCGCGCCAATAATTCGCGGCGGCTGAATGGCTTCACCAAATAATCATCTGCCCCAGACTCCAATCCTGCGACTGCCGATTCTTCTCCAGCCCGGGCAGACAGTAGCAAAATCGGAATTTCGCGCGTTCTGAAATCAGCCCGTAACTGCCGTAGCAACTCAATGCCATCCATTCCTGGCATCATCACATCGCTGAGGATCAAATCAGGTGGGTTATTGTATGCGGCAGCTAGAGCGGTTTCACCTTCAATTGCCACGTCCACTTTGTAGTACTCGCTCAGAATCCGTCGCAAATAATTCCGCATATCGGTGTTGTCATCCACCAGGAGAATCCGGGCAGAAGAAGCAACAGGGTGAAGGGACAAAGGAGAGAATTCTTCCGACTCTTGAGCTTCTTTCGGAAGCCACCCTAAAGCTTCCTCAACATAAGACATTGTTCCAGAAGCGGTAGAAACACTGCTTTGACTAGTATTGAGGCAATCTTGGGGTAAGTGAGCCGTTCCAGTTGGCAATTGGACTGTAAAGGTAGTGCCTTGACCGAAGGTGCTGTCAACCGCAATTGTCCCACTATGCAGACTTACTAATTCTTGCACTAGCGACAGCCCAATACCCGTACCCTCAAATGTGCGACCTTTAGCACCTTTAACTCGATAAAACCGCTCAAATAACCGGGGAATCTCATCTGCCGGAATACCAGTACCCGTATCGCGCACTATCAATGACACCATCGTGTCAACCGGGCGCAAAGAAACTGCAATTTCTCCAACAAAGGTGAACTTCAATGCATTGGAGAGCAGATTTAAGACAATCTTCTCCCACATTTGGCGATCTACGTAAACTCTTTCTGCTAGGGGAGGACAATCTACAATTAATTGCAGCCCCGCAGAGTCAGCAGCAGAAAGGAAAATACTTGCCAGTTCTGCGGTATAGGTGGCTAAATCGGTTGGCTCATAGCTAGCTATGGTGCGTCCGGCTTCAATGCGCGAGAAATCTAACAGCGTATTGACTAGCTTAAGCAGCCGTGTGCCATTGCGCTGCACCATCTCTAATTCTGCTTGCGCTTTGGGTGGAAGAATCCCGTTTAATTCGGTTAACGTCTTTTCCAGTGGCGACAGCATCAGTGTCAGGGGAGTGCGTAATTCGTGGCTGACGTTGTTGAAGAAGGTCGTTTTAGCCCGATTCAGTTCTGCTAGTGCCTCAAGGCGCTTGCGTTCTTCTTCATAAGCACGGGCATTCGCGATCGCAGTCGTTACGTTACCTATCAGCAAATCGAAGAACTTTCGGTACTCCTGCTCAAAAGCCCGGTGGGGATTGATGCCCAATACCAGCAATCCCACGATTTGTTTTTGTCCAGATGGGAGCAACGGCACGATCCAAGCTGACGACGGAGGCTTGTCCCAAGCTCCTTTGGGCAGAGCTTCAAACCGAGTTGTCAAATCATCAAGGATTGCTGGTTCCCCGGTATGATAAACTTGTCCGAGTTTCCATGCATCACTCTGTTGAGTTAAGTTTACTCTCGATGGAGTTGCTTCTGTTTGCTCGATTGGCGTAGTTCCAACCAGCTTTGCACTGCTGCCGTCTGCCTCTACCTGATACAGCATGGCAAACGGGATGTCATAAGAATTAGTTGCTAAAACTTGAATTGCAGACAGCCCAGCTGCTTCCACGGTCTTTGCTTGAGCTGTTTCGCTACTTAGTAAGCTCAGGGTTTGTAAACGGCGATCGCCCAGGACTCGTCCTGTTGTCTCACTGACAATGCAAAAGACTCCGCCAACGTTTCCGCTCTCGTCTCGCACCGGGTCATAGGAGACATCGAAGTAAGTTTCTTCAATGTAACCGTGTCGATTCAGGAAAAATAAATAATCTTGCGCCCAGAATGCAACTCCTGTAGCAACAACTCCCTTGAGTAAAGGTTCTAAAACATTCCAGACTTCGCTCCATACTTCATGGGCTGGACGACCTAATGCCCAAGGATGTTTTGAAGCTAAAGCTGGGCTATAAGCATCGTTATAAATCGTGATTAATTCCGTTCCCCAGAACAGACAAATCTGGGCTTTAGAAGGCAGCAAAATGCTAATCGCGCTTCGTAAGCTCTGAGGCCAATTAGCTACATCACCTAAAGGAGTCTGTGACCAATCGAGCGAGCGCATCAAGCTTCCGATTTCCCCACCCTCAATAAAAATGTTTCTGGCAGTCATGCCTTCTTTGTTAGATGACATCCCTGCTACCCCTGACTCTTAAAGTATTTGGCTAACAGTTCTTTACCCTCTTCTGCCATATTATGCAACAGTATTTCAATTTGCTTGAATGCTAAAGGAATCGGTCGGGTTCGCCCGTTTTCCCTCTGACAACTTAAATAAGTACTGGCAATAATTAATGCCAAATCTCAGCTTGTATCTGCTCACTTGTTCGCATTACACAATGTGTCTTCATTTAAGACACAATTTTAGGAACTTGACAGTTTAATTGTAAAGTTATATCGTATTCAAGTTTACTATCTTTCCCAAAATTTAGATTTATATAATATTTATCTCTATCTCAAGATAGAGATTAAAGACATGAAAAAAGCAGCACATGAAAAGCATATTAATAAATATTAATAAATAACTTAATTTTTAAGTTTACAGTTCATTCCAGATTTACGGGATGTCAAGGTTTAGAAGCGTTTGACCTACTTTAGTATTCATTCCGAAGGCAGGAAGTCGAAGGCAGTTCTTGCTGGAGGAACCCACGTTTTTAAACGTGGAATTGAAGTAAGGATGCTTTACCCGGATTTCTCACCGATGCTCAAAGCTTGTGCTTGTGCAGGGGAGCTCTTGAGCAGAGGAGAATTATTGTACAAGTTCTTTCCCCTCTGCCCCTCTGCATTTCAAACTTGTGAGAAATGTGGGGATCGCTGTTCGCTGCCTTCGTATCCTTTGGAGAAGCTTTAAGCTTCCCTTATCGCCGCCCCCGCCCTCATCCCTGCTCTTGTTACAATCACGCCTCCACAGCCGACGATTGCTCACCTTGGGGTAATGGTGCATTCATGCTGAAGGGCGAATGTGTCCAATTTGTTCCCAAAATATGGCTAGAACAATGATTCAGTAATCGGAATCATGACGAAAAATCAAGTTTCGGGCTGGAGTCGGGCCAAAATGAGGCTTTGATTGTTTAAGCATTTGTCAGCTACCAGCAAATCTGCCCACTGTTTTGAATTGCTATGCTTGGCATCAGTATTGAAATAAATGGATTTTATACTTCTGCAAACTGAGGACATCATAGTAAGCATTTATTAAGCTGTCGATATAGGGAAAATAGTAATCGTAGAACAGTTAAAAAGCTTTAGCTGTTCTAATTTTTATGATGTGGCTAAAAATCTCAAAAACATGAGTTAGCAACACTATCTAGCTAAAGTAATTTTTGAATATCACTATAGGCACGGTAGAATCCGCCACTAGCTGATTCATGTATTTTTTGAACAAGGGAACGCGCACCTTCAACACGAATATCCTATCCAATCACAACCAGCGTTAAGAGTTGCTAATGCTGTATAGTAAAGCTTTTGTTCGCTAAACACCACACCATCGTCACTGATAACCCGAAACTCCCAGCAATGCGCTACAGGAACGCGACCAGAATTGATGAGGTCAGCAAGGATTTGACCAGGGCTAACAGAGGGCAGGTGGTCAATATCACCGACTAACAAGGCGATCGCCTGCTAAGGTTTAACCTAGAAAGCTAGTTTTGCGTATCAAGTAACCGAGCGTATTCGTTTTTGACGACGGAATAACATTCACAAGATGTATCCTCCAAATCCTGTCGATTCAAAATGTTAATAGTGCCACGCTTGTAGCTAATCATCCCAGCTCCACTAAGCGTGCCTGCTGCGACTGTGACACCAGAGCGGCGGCAGCCGAGCATCTGGGCGATAAATTCCTGAGTCAGAGGGAATGTATCTGATTGCATACGGTCAGAAACCATCAACAACCAACGAGCGAGTCGTTCTTCTACTGTATGCAAGCGGTTGCAAGCTGCCGTTTGTGTGACTTGGGTAAACATTGCCTGCGTATAGCGTAACAACAAACTTTGAAGCTCTCCACCTCGGTTGAATTCGGCTATTAGTTGCTCTGCCTTCATTCGCAAGCTACCGTCTGCAACCTGCACAAACGCGGTTGTAGTTGTAGTCTTGCCGCCCAAAATAACTGCAAGACCTACCATGCCATCATTGCTTACCATACCTGCTTCGACGGTGGAGCCATCTTCTTGATTACAAACCAAAGAAACTATTGTGCGATCTGGAAAATAGACGTGTGTTATGGGTTCATTAGCTTCGTAAAGAACTTGCTTAAGTTCAAGATTTACTCTTTCTAGGTGTGGAACTAAGCGTTGATACTCTACTTGGGACAAAGCTAAAAGTAGCTTATTTGCTGTCGGTCGATGAGATTGGTTAGATACTGGCATTATTCCCCCTAGCGCACAATTGTGCTTAAAAAAGCAACACTTTGGCACAACAGGTATCTAGGAACTAGCCCCAATATGTCAAAAGGTATATCGAATGCATTGCAATCGGACAGAATTTACAACGCGAACGTCTGCTTATGCAGATAGGATAAGTCTTTGCTTTATGTATTCTTCTATATTAGGCGTATTCCCCTAACAATTCTGTCCGATTGCGTACCAATGAGCATATATGCGCTTTGCACTTATGATATTTGCAGATAACCTTTGTTAAAAGCCTATCTGTAAAAGCGAACGGCTAGCATTGTTCTGTCCGCCTGGCTATTGAGTCAAAGATTCTTGTGCAGGGAGAAGGGAAAATCATTTTCCCTCTCCCTGCTCCCTGCTCCCTGCTCCCTGCTCCCTGCTCCCTGCTCCCTGCTCCCTGCTCCCTGCTCCCTGCTCCCTG
>NZ_JACKZS010000195.1 GCF_014222285.1 Nostoc sp. UCD121 | reverse complement strand
TGCCTCATCTCCCCACTCCCCACTCCTCACTTAAAATACTCCATAAGCGGTAGATACTCATTGTGTTTGTCCTCAGCGGTTACGAGTACCTTCTAGGCTTCTTCATAATCTGTAGCCTAGTACCTGCCTTAGCGCTCTCAGCTTCCAAGCTCCTACGACCCAGTAGTTACAGCCCAGAACGTCGCACTACTTATGAATCTGGTATGGAACCCATCGGGGGAGCCTGGATTCAGTTCAACATCCGCTACTACATGTTTGCTCTAGTCTTCGTCGTCTTTGATGTGGAGACTGTATTCTTGTATCCTTGGGCAGTAGCTTTCCACCGTTTGGGGCTATTGGCTTTTATTGAAGCGCTAGTCTTTATTGCAATTCTTGTAGTCGCTTTAGTTTACGCGTGGCGTAAAGGAGCTTTGGAATGGTCTTGAATTCTAATTTAACAACTCAGGACAAACAGCGAATCATCAACCCCATTGAGCGGACTACAATCACTCAAGACCTTTCAGAAAACGTCATTTTGACGACGGTTGATGACCTCTACGACTGGGCGCGGCTTTCTAGCCTGTGGCCGTTGCTGTTTGGTACTGCTTGCTGCTTTATTGAGTTTGCAGCTTTAATTGGTTCCCGATTTGACTTTGACCGTTTTGGACTAATTCCCCGTTCTAGCCCCCGCCAAGCCGATTTAATTATTACGGCAGGGACTATCACGATGAAGATGGCTCCTCAACTGGTGCGCCTTTATGAACAAATGCCAGAGCCGAAGTATGTAATTGCGATGGGTGCTTGCACAATTACTGGCGGGATGTTCAGCGTTGATTCCCCCACAGCAGTGCGCGGAGTCGATAAACTGATTCCTGTGGATGTGTACTTGCCTGGTTGTCCTCCCCGTCCCGAAGCAATTATCGACGCAATCATTAAGCTGCGGAAGAAAATCTCCAATGAATCGATGCAAGAGCGGGATAAAATTAAGCAAACTCACCGCTATTACAGCACGACTCATAACCTGAAGCCAGTAGATGAAATATTAACTGGTAAGTATTTGCAGTCAGAAACTCGCTATGCACCACCGAAGGAATTGGCTGAGGCGATTGGTATGCCAATACCACCTGCACTGCTGACAGAAAAGGCGCAAAAGGAGGAACAAACCCGTGGCTGAAGAAGAATCTAAACCAGTACCAGCAGCGAAAGAAGAAGCATTGGTACAAGCGGGTAAAGTTTCCCAGTGGTTGACGGAAAATGGTTTTGACCATGAGTTTTTAGCACCAGATAAAAATGGTGTAGAGATAATTAAGGTGGCGGCAGATTTCTTGCTTCCTACCGCTACAGCCCTTTATGCCTATGGGTTTAATTATCTCCAGTGTCAAGGTGGTATTGACCTTGGCCCAGGACAAGAATTAGTGAGTATGTATCACTTGATTAAAGTCGGTGATAATAGCGATCGCCCCGAAGAAGTTCGAGTTAAGGTGTTCTTACCACGGGAAAACCCTGTAGTGCCTTCTGTGTACTGGATTTGGAAGACCGCAGATTGGCAAGAGCGCGAGTCTTACGATATGTACGGCATTATCTACGAAGGACACCCAAATCTCAAGCGGATTTTGATGCCGGAAGATTGGGTGGGTTGGCCTTTGCGGAAGGATTACATATCGCCCGATTTCTACGAGTTGCAAGATGCTTATTAGAGATTGCTGAATGAGACGTGATGAATCGCGTCTGTACAATATAGTTTCGGCAGTGATTAACCCCTTTCCGGTGCCGGAGAGGGGTTATGTTTTTGGTGTTTCATGTCAAGTTGGTTGGACAAAACTTGCTGTAATTGGAGGCAATACGGTTCGGTTAAGGTTTTTTGATGAAAATTCTAGATTGCTAAAGATGCGATAATTCATCACCAATACGCGATGAATCGCCGTCTCTACAAAACGACTGATATTGTAGAGACGGCGATTTATCGCGTCTCTTGTCTAGGGAAACGCGGAGATTCGCAAAGTAGGGTGAGGTGGGATAGAGATATTCAGTGAGATTTCGTAGTAATCGGAATCGCTGTCTCTACCGTTGTATCTATATTTGTGGGACAATTTAATCTAAATATTTAAAGTAATATGTCAGAAACCCCCCAAAACGACGGCATTTGGATTGTGACGGATGAAGTGCCGCAAATATCGATTCCTGATGGTGCTAAAGGCGGGAGTACTAATACACGCAGTTGGGGAGAAGAAACTATCAGGGAAAGCACTGGTAGCAAAGGGGTAGGAGATGCCGTTAAGGTTAGCGCTCAAACATTAGAGCAAAATATGACTCACTTTCTCAAACTTGTGGGAAGTTTGTTTAGTCAAGCTGAACAGCAAGCAAAAGTTAACTCCAAGATGCAGCTAGATGAAATCGAGCTATCGGTAGAAATTAGTGCAGATGGGGAAGTTAAATTAATTGGCAGTGGTGTCAAAGCTGGGAGTAAAGGAGCGATTAAGCTGAAGTTTAAGCGCCAAGAACAAGTGTGAGATGGCAAAAAATTGGGCGATCGCGATCGGTATTAACCAGTATGATTATCTGCAACCGCTAAACTATGCCAAGCGGGATGCACTGTTAATGCAGGAATTTCTGGGCAATGAAGCCGGATTTGAGCGGATATTCTTCTTCTCTGATGACTCTCCTGATGTTGGCGGAAAATCAACTCGCCCAAATCGCGCAAATTTGCGTCAAGTCTTCCTGGAATTATTCAACAAACCCTTCATGGAAGCAGGGGATAACTTTTGGTTCTTCTTCAGTGGGCATGGGATAAGACACGCTGACCGTGATTATCTCATGCCCTGTGATGGCAATCCAGCAGACATTGAAGAAACGGCAATTCCTATTAACTTCGTTGCTGAACGTTTACGTCGCTGTGGTGCTGACAATGTTGTTCTAATTCTGGATGCTTGTCGTAGTCTAGGTACTCGTGCTGGCGAAGGAATTGGGCGACAAACGGCAGAAGAAGCACGTCAACAAGGAGTTATCAGCATATTTTCCTGTAGCCCACAGGAGTATTCTTATGAAATTGACGCTTTAAAACAAGGTGCTTTTACTACTGCACTACTGGAAGGGTTAGGAATTCAAGGTCAATGCGCCACCGTTGAGCGGTTAAATCAGTATCTCCAGTCTCGCGTGCCGGAAATTGTTAGTGAGCATAAACATGCGAGGCAAACACCTTATGTCATTGCTGAACCTCTAAATAAATCTCACCTAATACTTGTGCCAAAGTACGCAACTCTAGCGGATATCGCCACGTTGAAAATTGATGCTTACCAAGCAGAAGTAAACAAAAATTTAGATTTAGCAGAGCAATTATGGATTCGGGTACTAGCTGGGGCTTCAGGGCGAGATACGGATGCAATCAAAGCAATTAAAAGAATTGAAAGGTTGCGGTGGGAACCTCAAGAACCATCTTCACCACAACCTCGTCCTATTATTGAAAATTCCACTAAGGGAATCTCTATAGTTGAAAAAAATCCTTTAAAAACTTTTCAATTTGAAGTGGTTACGGTAAATGCAAAAGGAAATATCACCAACCGCCGTAATCAGGAAGCGAAATATTTTGAAGAAGATTTAGGAAATGGTATCACCCTGGAAATGGTGCAGATACCAGGGGGAACCTTTACGATGGGTTCACCGGAACGAGAAGCGCAACGACAAGATAATGAAAGTCCACTGCATCAAGTAACAGTTCCTAAGTTCTTCATGGGGAAATATGCAGTTACCCAGGCACAGTATCAAGCCATTATGGGCAGTAACCCTTCTAACTTCAAAGGTGAGAAACGACCTGTAGAACAAGTTATTTGGGATGAGGCGGTAGAGTTTTGTGAAAAGTTGAGTCAGAAGATAGGAAAAACCTACAGGCTACCCAGTGAAGCGGAATGGGAATATGCTTGCCGTGCGGGAACAACTACACCGTTTTATTTTGGTGAAACGATTACTACAGATTTAGTTAACTACGACGGTAACAATCCTTACGGCTCTGCACCAAAGGGCGAAGATCGTGATCAAACAATAGATGTAGGAAAATTTCCGCCTAATTCTTTCGGTTTATACGATATGCATGGTAATGTATGGGAATGGTGTGAAGATGTATATAATAGTAATTACATAGACGCACCAACAAATGGTATTCCGTGGTTGATTGGTAGCGATAATAACATGAAGCTGCTGCGTGGCGGTGGTTGGCTCTTCGATGCCTGGGATTGCCGTTCTGCCGTTCGCAATAGTGCCGCGCGCGCGAGTCGTCTCAGCAATGTTGGTTTTCGCGTGGTGGCGGTGGCTGTGGCGTGAGGATTCCTTGCTCTTTACCCTCTTCCCCTTTTGCCCTCTACACTTCTTTTTCTTTTCCCTTCTTTTCCACTCGCCGCCACAGGCGGATCAAAAATTTTTTTTTCAGAAATTGGTGTATTGATATCAAAACTATTATACACTACATTTAATCAAATTTCTCACTTAGTTTGAGAGTTTGAGCATGGGGCAGGTCGATTTTAGCTGCTGCGTGGCGGTAGTTGGATCAACAATGCCAGGAATTGCCGTTCTGCCAATCGCAATAGTAACGCGCGCGCGAATCGTAACAACAATGTTGGTTTTCGCGTGGTGGCGGTGGCTGTGGCGTGAGTACTCCCCAAAGTCAGAGTTGATAAATGGGAATTTATCGAGCGTACATCAGGGAGTCCAGACCTGAACCAGCGAGGAAGGCGACAACCTCCGAATATAAAACCGAGTCGGATAGCTTGGTAGGTTGCAAAACCGAACAGTTGTTCGACTCAATTAATTTTACGGCATTCCCGACTTTTTAAAAAAGTCAACCCAACATTACCCATCACAAATGCTTGGATTCATTTCGTTATAGCGGTTCCTACTCAGATGCGGTACAAAATTATATCGCAAGCTGTAGGGGCAATTCATGAATTGCCCCTACGGGTGTACCTCACGTGAACGAGAATCGCTACATACTGTATTTACTCTAATAACCACCCAAAAACAGACGCAACGCTCAGATTTAGCTCATTAGCAAAAGATGGAACAGGAAGTTTTTGCTGTGGTTCATCAAATACTTCTGGTTGCTGCTTGGGAAGATAAACAAACACTGTTTGCTCATTTGGGTCAATTAACCAACCCATTTGAGTGCCAAAATTGAGGCAACGCAAAATATTTTTGGTGACTTTTGTTTGACTTTGGTCAGGTGAGAGAATCTCAATTGTCCAGTCAGGAGCTATTAAAAAGGTATTAGCAACCTCGCCTTTTTCGTCACGGGGAATTCTACCCCAAGTAAACACAGATACATCTGGAATTATTGAGCGTCCATCAAATGTGCAACGTAACTCTGAAAATGCTCTTGCAATCTGTTGCGGTTTAAGAATTACGTTGACAGTAGTAGAAAACTCGGTTTGAATTGTGCTGTGCTTACCCTGTGGCATTGGTTTCTGGATGATTTGCCCATCAATATATTCGCTAGCAGGTTCTGTTTCTGGTAGCTTGAGAAACTCATCTAAAGTGATCGATTTAGATGGGGTTTGTAGCATTAGGGCTTTTTTGTAAAAAAGAGTTTGATTAGCTTTATATTAATTTTAATGGTGCGTTGTCACAAAGGTCAACGCACCTTATTTAAAGAAGCGGCGAGTCCAAACAATTACTTCACAGATGTCACTGTTTGGTTTACTACTGGGCGTGGTTTCTTGCGGTCTGACCTGCGTGTTCCACCAGCCATTTCATATTCATCACTATTTTTGCCATAGCGAGATGCAACATTCAGCAGCATATACTCAGAATAAGTATTCAACTCTCGTTCTGCTTCTATTAATGCATTGTGTGTCTTATCTACTATTGTTTGTGCTTGATTATAAGCGGCTAGCTTATCTCGTAACTCAATTACTTTAGTGTTGTAAGTAGCAATTGAAAACCCATTACTAAAGTCTAACTGAGGGTTAATTGTCTGCATTCCTTCAATCCGTCGTTCAGCTTTGGTTAGTGACATGGAGTTTCGTTTCCGTTGCGGCATATAGTTTTCCTGTTTGGATTAATTTATAAATAACCCCGATTCTACACACTGAGTTATTTATATATCATTAAGGTACGCAACAAGCCGATGGACTAGCCACAGTGAAGTTACAGAAAAATAAAAGCATTGGATGGCATTAGGCAACTAGATAGATGCGGGTATATTTGCTGAAATTTGTTGAGAAAAGCTGGTTTTGAAGTTACAAAAGCAGGTTTTGAAGTCACAAAAGCAGGTTTTGAAGTCACAAAAGCAGGTTTTGAAGTCGCAAAAGCAGGTTTTGAAGTCACAAAAGCTGGTTTTGAAGTCACAAAAGCTGGTTTTGAAGTCACAAAAGCTGGTTTTGAAGTCGCGGAGCTTTCATATAGAGGTGATATAGCAGTTCTCGACCCAGTGAGATACCCCAATACACTTGGGATAGCCAGAAAGCCCTCATGTAGAGACGCGATAAATCGCGTCTAAAAAATTGACACGTTAGAGTATGTTTTAAAAGTATTTGACTGTGATTTTAGGCACTTAATGATCCCCCCTAGCCCCCTTAAAAAGGGGAGAACCGGAATCAAAGTCCCCCTTCTTAAGGGGGATTTAGGGGGATCTAGAACGTTTTGCTACCAACAAAAGGACTTTTAAAACATCCTCTTAGAGAGACGCGATAAATCGCTGTCTCTACAAAGAATGTATTCGTCAATTATTCCTTGGCAGACTACTAACTAATAGTAACAACAGCTACTATTACATAGGCTAAAGGGGGATGAGATGAAGCACACTAAAAATTTATTTTTATAACTGAAAATTTTATTTTATTTATGTGTTAAGTAGCTTTCAGGATGTTATCTGTATAATCTATCATTCAGTTTAAATTATCGAATGTATAATCTATCATTCATTGTTATTTCTATTCACCTCTATTACTTGTTTATTGGTTGGGATTGGGGAAGGTAAAGTATCCTCTTTGAAAACATAAGACAGTATCACCTAGTAGTCATTTATTTACAGAGATAAGAAAATTGTAATTAGCTAAATTTCTACTTCAAAAATCATGAGCCATTATATGAATAGTTAGCACGTTTACGGCACTATCCAATGTCTGAAGACTTATTAAACTCCTTTCAAGAAGCATACAGCAATCTCGAACTGTTTCCGTTGATGGAACGGAACGAAATGGAAAGATTTAGAGTCGAATATGGTGATGATTTGATTGCAGACCTGAACCAATTAGTGGAAGATAGCCCTAATGGAGATGGCAAAATTGTCTTTACAGGACATCGAGGATGTGGTAAGTCTACTTTGTTAGCTGAATTTAGCCGACAAATTCAAGATAAATATTTTGTAGTTCTCTTTTCTATTGCCGACAAAATTGAAATGTCGGCTGTTAATCATATTAATATACTGTTTGCGATCGCAGTTAATTTAATGACGGAGGCAGAAGCCCGCCGAGTTGATATTCCGCAATCGACAAAAGAAGCTCTTTATAAGTGGTTTGCTACCCGTACTCGCACTGAAGAATCTAATTTGCAAGCAGAAGTAAGTATAGGTTTTGACCTCTTAAAATTGATTAGCTCTAAATTAAAAGCTGATGCTAGCGTTCGGGATGAAATTAAGCAAGAATTTGAACGCAAGTTATCAGATTTAGTGGCCAGAATTAATGAAATTGCCGCTTTAATTCAAGCTGCCACTAAACAAAATGTTTTAGTAATTATTGATGATTTAGATAAACTTGACTTAGGCAGAGTGAACGAAATTTATCGAGACAACATTAAAGCCCTTTGTCAGCCTAACTTTCAAATTATCTACACCATTCCGATCGCAGTCCTTCGAGAAACATTTATTAGCACAATAATTGCCACTGAAACCAACGACCAAGTTGTGGCAATGCCTGTCTTAAAAATATTTGATAAAGGTAAAAATCGCTTTCCAAATGCTCAACCTCGCCCGGAAGCAACCAAGATTCTCGGTGAAGTTTTACAAAAACGGATTCCTAGTGAATTAATCGCAGCAGAAACGGCTGAAAAAATCGTAATTTACAGTGGTGGCGTATTGCGAGAATTAATTCGGATTTCTAAGGAATGCTGCCGCATTTGTTTGCGAACTATCCGGCGAAACCCCTCAGCCGAGGTTATTATTGATGATAAAATTCTTCTGCAAGCAATCAATAAAATTCGTAATGATTTTTCGATACGGTTAGGAAAAACTGATATCGATATTTTGCAGAGTGTGTATGAACAATTTATGCCCAATGACCCGAAACAAGCAGAGTTTTTGGATTTGTTACATGGGCTATATGTTCTAGAATATCGCACTGATGAAACTTGGTACGATGTTCATCCAATTATTATCGAAAGCTTGAAAAGACAGGGAGCGATTAATGTTAAATGAAGATTTATTAGATGATGAAGGAGAAAATCAAGATGCGTATGATGATTTAATTGTTTCTATTGAAGCTCAAAAAAGGGGATTAAATTTACTGATTGCAGTTTGTGATGATGCTAGCTTTCGTGATGAGATTATTGCTCACTATGAAGCTGAACTACAACCCGCCTTGCGTGCATATCGAGTAACTTTAGCACGTCAAGAACCAAGCCTGAAAGCTGCTCTTAACCAACTGGTACAACAAGAAGAATATCTCCGTCAGCAAAACCTGGCGGTGATTACTGTCACGGGTGCTGAACAATTGTATTTTCTCAGGTTGGGAAATGAGCAATCAGAACAAGAGAAATTTTTTGGTTACTTACAATGGACGAGGGAAGGATTACGCGAATTTCCATTTGCGATCGTGCTTTGGGTAACTAACCAAATTTTAGTTAACCTAATTAAAAAAGCACCTGATTTTTGGAGTTGGCGTAATGGTGTATTTCGGTTTGAATCTCAAAAAACAAATGCTATTCCTGGTAAAGAATTAGAAAATATCCGTTTTGTTTTTCGAGATACAGAATTAGCTAGCACAGATACTAATGAAACTAATCGCTTTTTCTTACCCATTCAAGATTTACAAAGGTTAATCGAGAAAGTAGAACAAGAAAGGGGAACTAAAGACCCCACCTTGGCTACTTTATACTCAAGATTAGGCGATATTTATCACAGCAGATTAGATCGGGGTGAATCTCAAAATTATCAAGAAGAACAGGAATTAGCAATTAAATATTGGCGACAGGCGAGTGAGCTACAAAATGAATTAGGTTTGCAGATAGATTTAGCTAATAGCCTCAATAATTTAGCCGGAATCTATCGTGCAACAGGACAGTACAGTGAAGCCGAACCCTTATATAAACAAGCTTTAGAACTAAGGAAACGCCTGCTAGGAGGCAATCATCCCTCTTTTGCTACTAGCCTGAATAATTTGGCGGGACTTTACAAATCTACTGGACAATATGCTAAAGCGGAACTTCTATATCAACAAGCTTTGGAACTGAGGAAACGTCTGTGGGGAGAAAACCATGCGGATGTCGCCGTCAGTTTGAACAATTTGGCATTACTATATGATGAACAAGGACGTTATGATGAAGCAGAACCTTTATATCTGCAATCATTAGAACTTGAAAAACGGTTAGTTGGTGAAAATCATCTTTCTTTCGCTCTTATACTGAATAATTTAGCTTTACTTTATTATCATCAAGGACGTTACAGTGAAGCTGAACCTTTGTCGCAACAAGCGATAGAATTAGATAAGCGATTTTTGGGAGAAGAGAATCCTGATGTTGCAACAGATTTGCACAATTTAGGATTGATATACCGCGCTCAAGGACGCTACGATCAAGCAGAATCTTTGTTTTTGGAATCATTAGAACTCAAGGAACGTTTATTGCAAGAGGCGCATCCGCTTTTAGCAGATACTATCTATGCTCTTGGTTTTATGTACAGGGAGCAAGGGCGTTACAATGAAGCGGAACCCTTATGTATAAAAGCCTTAGAACTTGATAAGCACCTATTAGGAGAAAATCATCCCAATGTTGCTGAAAGTCTCAATAATTTGGCAGAAATTTATCGTGAAACTGGACGTTACAGCGAGGCAGAACCGCTTTATTTGCAAGCTTTAGATATTTGTGAACGAGTCTGGGGTGTAAATCATCTTCGTAGTGTAACTGTGCGGGAGAATTTAGAAAAACTTGCCGCCGCAATGCAGAATAATGGAGAGTGCGATGTCTTGTCTACGACACGCTGCGCGAACGACAACCCTTTTGGGGAAAGTATTCCATAGAGCAACGATATCATTTTAGGTTAATCTGGCCTAATCTAGAGATAGCAACATGGCTAAAGATGTTTTCCATCAATAGGTTAAAAAAGCATTAATTAAGGATGGGTGGATAATTACTCACGATCCTTTTACAATTCGTATTAGTGAAGCAATTAAACTACAAATAGACTTAGCGGCTGAAAATGCCATCGCCGCAGAACGTAATACAGAGAAAATAGCTGTTGAAATTAAGAGTTTTATTGCAGATTTCAGATATCAGTGAATTTCATACTGCATTAGGACAATATCTAAATTACTGCCAAGCTATTGAAGAACAAGAAGCAGACAGAGTGCTTTACCTAGCAGTTCCTATTGAAACATATCAAGACTTTTTTCAACTTTCTTTTGTCCAACGCACTCTTCATCGTTACCAAGTTAAGTTGATAGTTTACGACCCAAGATGTGAGGAAATTCGACTATGGATAAAATAGAACGCTATCGACAACTTATCAAACAAGTATTGAGCGAACATCAACAAATAGCATCTAATACCGATACAGTAAATTCACAATTAATTTTAGACAATGAAAATGACCATTATCAACTAGCTTATGTTGGCTGGCAAGGAGATAAGCGGGTGTTTGGCCCGGTCATGCATTTTGATATTCAAAATGAGAAAATATGGATTCAGTATAATGGTACAGAAGAGTCTGTTGCTGAACGATTGGTTGAGTTAGGTCTACCCCGTTCTGATATTGTGATTGGGTTTCATTCTCCTTTTAAACGCCAATTTACTTCTTATGCTGTCGAGTGAATGTAAATATTTTCAACTCAGATGATAAATACATCGATATTGAACAAGCAGTGAATGGTGCGTAGTTTACCACCGTAGACATCGGTTCTCTTAAACTCTCAACTTCTTTAATAAGCCGGGGATCTGAATGAAGAGTATTTTCTTTTGAGCAGTCGATTAAAGAGTTGATGCTAGAAACCCCCTTCTGGGGGTTTAATTGTCATCCAAATCTACTAGTCAACACTGACGAAACCAGCTTGCTCAATTGCTCTTTGTCCCTGATCGGTTAATAAAAGTTTGCTGTATGCATCCCCAATCTGCTGTTCGCGACCTTTATTCTGCTTAATAATTACAAACAAATTAGCAATCATGGGATACCTGCCATTTTTGATAGCCTCAGTATTTAGCTGGTTGCGCTGACGCGGACATTGCTCAGACGACACCATCGGTTCCCGATAGGGGGGGATTAGCTGACCAGTAGTCTGACCCAATGGCAAAGCTTTCACACTACATTGAGGCACTACTGAACGGGCAGAACCGTAATAGACACCACCAGGGATTTTACTGAGTTGGCGCACTGCTTCTGTAGTAGAGTAGACATATTGCACATTCGAACCAAGTGTTTGCCCTTTCAAATCGCTGTTGCTAGGAAATATTACTGTATCTGCGTCCTCTGGTCGTTGAGATAAAGGTGTGATGGGTAAGTTTGGCCCACCTACTTGATTCCAGTTAGTAATTTTCCCCAAATAAATCTGCTGCAATTGGTCAACAGTTAAACCTGACACTTTCAGGGATGGGTTGACTACCACTGCTATTCCATCTATACCTACCTGACGTTGCTCAAGAGTAAAGCCTCGCGCTTTTGCCATAGCTTGTTCCTCATCTGTAAGCGGACGAGAAGACTGAGCAAAGTCTAGTTTCCCATCAAGCAACATCCGAATACCTGAGCTAGAACCAGGGCTAGCATTAACAGGGTCTACATAACGTAATTGTAGTTCCGGGCGATCGCTCTGGATCTGAGAATCTACCAATTGCCGAATAGATGCCCAAGCTGTACTTCCTCCGTAGTTAAATGAGGCAGTGGGGACATCTGCAACTGTCTGAAAACTGGATGCGGTGTTAGAGACGGTCTTGAAATTTTGATTAGGAGAAGAGTTAACGTTGTTACGGGACAATAAATTCGGCTTTAGTAACCACCAAAGTAGCCCACCAATAACCATAAGTGTCAACACTTTACCAATAATCAAACCTCTAAGAAAGAGGGCAATTTCGCTGTTAATTAAAGCTTTTTTTTGATTTGTATTATCCATATTTTTAAATATCGTTTATTGTATTGATCTTACAGGAATCTCTAAGTACTTATCTTAGAATAATTTTGAGAATATTTAGATTTAAATTAAATACGTAATAGCTAGTTAATAGGTATTTTTATGATTGCTGCCAGATTATTAACTTTTTCTAATGTATGGACTCATATTTGAATTTTGTGAAGCTAGACCTATCGCGCTTGCGCTACGCACACCACACAAATAAATATGGCTACACCACGCTGCGCGAACAGAAATCAAAGTGGACTGCTATCATGAGATTCAATTTGCTTTTTAGTAGTTTTTGCAATGCTGCAATTGTTTTTACAGACTCCTTTTTTAGCTGCTGATTTGGCTGTTAGGCTATTCACATTGGCATTAGTAAATCGTTGCTCAACCAATTTTTCTATAAAATTATTTAATTGAGTAGGTTTGTTTGGAGACGATGCACCTGTATTAATAAATGTATAGATTAAAATTAATACTATAAAACTAGTAGTAGCACCAAGCCCTATTCCTAGAAGCAGAAGAAAGTTTCTATAATTTAGCAAATAAGTATCATCAGCATTTTGGTTGATGCCAGCAGATTCTGATGACTGTGGCAATGGTAGAGCAGAATTAAGTGCTTGCAAAGCTTCTGCGGCAGACTGATAACGCTGGTTGTAGCGATCGCGAACCATTGTATCTAAAATATTTGCCAGAACATCACTTACCTCTACCTGATCGCGCCAGAGAACTTCTCCAGTATTAGGATCTTCTTTTATTTGCTCAGGAATTAAACCTGTCAAAGCTTGAATGCCTATCATTCCTACTGCATAGATATCACTGCAAAGCTTTGGCTTTCCTTTAGCCTGTTCGCTTGGCATATAACCAGGAGTCCCAACGGCAATTGTTAAACCTGCTCCCAAAGCACCAATTTTCTTAATACTCCCAAAGTCAATTAGCACAATTTTCTGATCGGAGTGCCGCCGCATCAAATTTTGGGGCTTAATATCCCGATGAATAATGTTATTTTTATGGACGAATGCCAACACTTCCAGGATGTCTTTTAATAAACTTAAGACTGCACTCTCACTCAGACGCTGACCTGATAAAATTTCTTGGGTTAACGCATGACCATCAATAAATTCCTGGACTAAATAGAAATCTCCATCTTCATCAAAATGGGCAAACAGCCTAGGAATTTGATCGTGGTCATTGCCTAGCTGGTATAAAACTTCCGCTTCTCGATCAAATAACTTTTTAGCAATGGGTAGAACGGCAGGATTGGAATCTTTTGGTTGGAAATGTTTGACCACACAATGGGGTTGTCCTGGTAAATCTAGGTCTACGGCTAAGTATGTATCACCTGAGCCTCCGCTTCCTAAGTGTTTGATAATTTCAAAGCGATTACGAAGTGTTTTTCTGGCGAGAGAGTATTGCTGCCTGTTACGTCTAGCACCTGCTAACAAGTAAGTATTACCTGAACCCCCGCTTTCCAGCAGTTTGACAGTCTCAAAGCGACTCCGAAGTTTTTTTCTAACTAGAGGGTTCTGGCTCATGTGGCGTATACTACTTATTAATTTACTGACCATTCAGAGCTTGGGTGAGGTATGAATACCTGCCGCTAGATTTATTAGTATTTGAGGCAGTGAGCTTCTCAGGCAAACCATACTTTGGAGCATCTTTATGGCTAACTCCTTAGTTTGGTTAATTTGATACCTTTACAGACATATTAATATAAATATAAAATTTATTTTTGGAATAATTCAATAATTTTATCACTTAAGTAAATTTAACACTAGCCTCCAGTATTTATAACTATAGACAGAAGACAAGATTCAGTAGTTAGAATATTTATTTGTTTTAACTTTGGCTCTGATTACTGGCAAAATCTCACAGAGTAAACTTTAAAACCACACAGATGCTTAGAGTGCATATCACAATTTTGTTACCAGATATTAGTCATTAGTAAGTAGCTAGGCGTAAATAAATTAAAGTTTGTAGTAAGAACTTTAGTCGTGATAATCCTTATTTCGCGCGATAAAAAATCACTTGTGTCAAAGTATATACCGCAAGGGTAATCTATGAATTGCCTATAAGAGAATGTTTGAAAAGTCTTTTTGTCGGTATCAAAAGTTTTAGATTCTTCTAAAGTGCCTAAAGTCATAGTAAAACACTTTTCAAATAACCTCTAACTGAAAATCATGGTTTTGACTATTGTTTGCATAGGTACTTAAATTAAACCTAAGCCTCATCTATGTTGAAACCTATAGTTTTTTAAAAGATATATTTATGTAGGTTGGGTGGAGTGAAACGCAACCCAACATTACCACCAAATTTTATGTTGGGTTACGCTA
>NZ_JACKZS010000567.1 GCF_014222285.1 Nostoc sp. UCD121 | reverse complement strand
TCTTCTACCACTACCGTCACCACCCTTCCAACCAGGCGGCTTCCTCGCGGTCGAAAGGAGTTTACAACCCGAAGGCCGTCATCCCCCACGCGGCGTCGCTGCATCAGGCTTCCGCCCATTGTGCAATATTCCCCACTGCTGCCTCCCGTAGGAGTCTGGGCCGTATCTCAGTCCCAATGTGGCCGTCCACCCTCTCAGGCCGGCTACCCGTCGCCGCCTTGGTAGGCCATTACCCCACCAACAAGCTGATAGGCCGCGAGCTCATCCCCAACCACTAG
>NZ_JACKZS010000194.1 GCF_014222285.1 Nostoc sp. UCD121 | reverse complement strand
CCCAATGCCCAATGCCCAATGCCCAATTCCCAACTATTTACTAGCTTGTTCAGTCAGCTTGGTGAGTACCTCATTCGATCGCTCGACGAAAGATTTCATTCCTTCAGCGTCAAATCCTTTCTGAGACATCAGCGCTAAATCGTAGACGTGTTGACAAATCAAGTTCACTAACTGATCTGTAGACGATTGACCATCCCCTTGGATAATAGTACCTTGGTTCAGATTTGCCAGATTTTGAATTAGCGGGTGAGCAGTATTCACCAGCAAAATGTGATCTTCAGGAAACTCTGCTGTTCCCTGCTGCATCATGGCGTTCATTTCTCGCAGGCGGCGGAGAATCTCTGGTAAAAGAACGATCGCAGGTGGTGTACCTTGAGGATCGTCTGATTTCAACGCTTCGGTACGGATGTTGAGTTTGGGTTTGTTGAGGGATTTCTCAAATAACTCTTTAATTGTCTCACTGCGGGTTTTGTTCGTCTTAGGATCGACAATTTCCTTATCTTTATCTTGTTCCAGCAGAGTATTATCTAAATCTGAGTCTACCCGCGTAAACTTAACATCCTGATATTCCCGCTCTAGGAAGTTGATAAAGTGGGTGTCGATGAAGGAGTCCATAAACAGGACTTCCAAACCTTGATTTTTGTGCAGTTCTATGTATGTAGCTTGGGTTGTTTCATCAGTGCTGTAGAAAACCCGGTTTTCATTGCGTTCTTTGTTGCGTTCTAGATATTCTTTCAGTGTGGTGTAAGGAGCGGTGGGGGTTGAGTTCTCAGCACTTGAAGGAGTCACATCTTGCCAAGCATCCCCGTCTGAAGACTGGACTTCAACCACTGGAGTTTCAGCCGCAACTTTTTCTGTCAGCTTGGCGGTGGTACGGAAGACGATGATATCTTCAATTTGCTTTTTGAACTTATCGTCGTTGAGAACGCCGAATTTTACAAAAGTTCCGAGGTCTTTCCAAGCACTGATGTATTGTTCACGATTATCGCGGAAAAGTTCTTTGAGGCGATCGCCTACTTTTTTAGCAATGTAGTCACCAATTCGCTTCACGGTGCGATCGCCTTGCAAGGCACTCCGCGATACGTTTAGCGGAATATCGCTACTATCAATCACACCCCGCATCGGCATCAAAAATTGCGGGATAATTTCTTCGCAGTTGTCACTAACAAAAACTTGATTGCAAAATAGCTTGATTTGCCCTTTAGTAACATCTACATCCGGCCTCATTTTCGGGAAATACAGAATCCCGTTGATGATAAAGGGATAGTCAGTATTTAAATGTACCCACAGCAGAGGTTCTTCCTGAAAAGGATACAGGTAGCGGTAAAACTCTAAATACTCTTCTTGACTCAGATTACTTGGAGACTCTCGCCACGGTGCTTTTTGCTTATTTACTACCTCACCGTCGAGTTTTATTGGTACTGGCAAGAAATCACAATATGTCTTGACAAGATTCTTAATTCGTGCAGACTCTAGAAATTCCTCCTCTTCTCCTTCCAGGCTGAGGGTAATAGTAGTACCGCGAGTTGTCCGGGACGAATCTTCTAGGGTAAAAGCTGGAGAACCATCGCAAGTCCAGTGAACCGCCTGCGCTCCTTCTTGGTAGGACAAGGTATCAATTTCTACCTTTTGCGCCACCATGAAGGAAGAGTAAAAACCAAGACCGAAGTGGCCAATTATCGGTTGATCTGATTTGCCTTCATACTTATGAATAAATTCTTCAGCACTAGAAAAGGCAACCTGATTGATATATTTCTTAACTTCATCTGCGGTCATCCCGATACCGTTATCGGAGATGGATAGAGTTTTTTTATCTTTGTCAATGGCAAGTTCAATTTCCGGTTCGCCGATTTCTCCAGCGTAATCTCCGGCGCGGGATACCATTTTCAGCTTTTGGATGGCATCTACAGCGTTGGATACCAGTTCCCGCAAGAAGATTTGGTGATCTGAGTAAAGCGACTTCTTAATGATCGGGAAAATATTATCAGTATGAATACTGATAGTGCCTTGTTCTAGCATAATTGGTAATTTTTCGATGTTAGTATCTGAAATGATGATAGTGGCTAATACAACTTAGCTCTCTGCTTTCCAGGATAAACCCGGAGAACACAGAAGGGCATGATACCAATTAGGATTTTAAAAGCATAGCTCAGGCGATCGCACCTTTTTTGAGCATTGTTTGCCCCCATTTCTGATTCGGATTTCCCTACTTCCTAGTAGAGACGCAATTAATCGTGTCTCTCCTTAATCTCCCTTATTATGAGCATGATTGCTATATTTTTTACCTATGGTTAATAGTTCTGACTTACTCGCAAAACTCTACAATGCCTTTAACCCCTTTGAACCCTTACCAGCAGGCGATCCAAAATATGTAGATTGTCAGGATGTGCGGGGAGATGCCGATATTTTGCAAGAGTTGGGAAATCGAATGCGACTAGCAGATACAAATACTTGCCAATTGTATTCTGGCCATCGGGGTGCGGGGAAGTCTACAGAATTACTCAGGTTAAAAAAATATTTAGAAAATCGAGAATTTTATGTTGTGTATTTTGCGGCTGATGAAGAGGATATCGATTCTGAAGATGCCCAATATACAGATATACTCCTCGCCTGTACCCGCCGTTTGCTCAAAGATTTAAAAGAAATTGCTAGTCCTCGCCCAATACTCAACTGGTTGAAAGGTCGTTGGGAAGATTTGAAAGATTTGGCGCAAACTCCCATAGAATTTGAAAGTTTGGGAGTAGAAGCACAGCTAACTCAATTCGCTAAGTTAACCGCAAATTTAAGGGCTGTTCCTGAATTACGCCAGAAGATTCGCCAAAAAATTGATCCTCACACCGTCACTTTAATTCAGGTGTTAAATGAGTTTCTGGTGGATGCAAAACAGCACTTACCTAATGGCTACAATAAACTGGCGGTAATTGTCGATAACTTAGACCGGATGGTGTTAGTTAAAGACGGAGAACGCACCAACTATGAGGAAGTCTTTTTAGACCGTAGCGAACAACTCCAAGCTTTAGATTGCCATTTGATTTACACTGTCCCCATTTCAATGGTCTATTCTACCAGGGCAACAGACCTCAGAGACATCTACGGCGACCCCCAAATTTTGCCAATGATTATGGTAAACACTCTCAAGGGCGAAGTTTACCAGCCAGGACTCAAGAAAGTTAAAGAAGTAATTAACAAGCGAGTCCGGCAAATTGCACCTGAACTATCACTAGAAACAGAAATTTTCGACAGTCCCCAAACCTTAGACAGACTTTGTTTAATGAGTGGAGGTCATGTGAGAAATTTGCTATTGTTAACTCAAGATGCCTTTGGGCGCACTGAAGAATTACCTGTTTCAGAAAAGGCTGTGCGACGAGCAATTACTCAAGCCAGAGATACTTATCGCCGCGCAGTGGAAAATCATCAATGGTGTCTGTTAGCGGAAGTGTCTTGTTCTAAGCGTATTATTAATGATGACTTGTATCGCAGTTTGATGTATAATCGCTGTCTTTTAGAATACCGCTATTTAGATGATGATGGAGAAATGCAGCGTTGGTATGATATTCATCCATTGATTCAAGGAATTCCAGAATTTAAAGAAGCCGTAGCAAAACTTTCATGAACCCAAATTTAAGTGATTGGGATGATGATTTACCCCCAGAACCAGAAGAAGCTTATCAAGACTTGCTTCGCGCACTGAGGCGAAAATCAGGATTTGGTTTGTTTTTTGTCCAATGTACACCTGGGGAAGCAGACAATTTGATTGTCAAACTTCCGCAGGAAATTCCGCAGAAGAAAATTGAGGTTTTGCGGTTGGTTGAGGCGATTGATAATTTATATCAGCCAGTCGCAGAGTTTGTTAAAGACAAGCAAGTTGATATTTTATTGATTAAAGGTCTGGAATATTCTTTATTTAAGTATGAAAAAAGAAGTTTCGGGGAAATTACCGAAGGGCAATTTAGCAATTTAACCAGTGTTCCGCATATTTTAAATCACTTAAACCAACAGCGAGAACGCTTTAGAGATGATTTTCCCATTAGCTTTGTTTTTCTTTTGCGTTCGTTTTCGATAAACTACTTTATTCATCGTGCCCCAGATTTTTTTGATTGGCGTTCTGCGGTGTTTGAATTACCGACAACACCAGAAGTTGTAGAACAAGAATCAAATCGTTTGCTATTAGAAGGAGATTATAAGGAATATTTGAAACTCAGCCCAGAGCAAAAAATTGAGAAAATATTGGAAATTCAAGAGTTACTGACCGAAAAACATCAGCCAGAGGATCAAAAGCCACCTTTATTATTTGAACTGGGAAATTTATTGTATGCTGCTAAGGAATATGAAGCAGCAATTGCATCTTACGATGAAGCGCTGAAAATTAAAACAGATTATCATGAAGCTTGGTACAATCGGGGCTATGCACTACGCAATTTAGGACGTAATGAAGAAGCGATCGCATCCTATGACAAAGCACTGGAATTTAACCCAAAGAAACACGAGGCTTGGAACAACAGGGGCAATGCGCTAGGCAAATTAGGACGTAATGAAGAAGCGATCGCATCCTACGACGAAGCACTGAACATTAAACCTGATTACCACGAAGCTTGGTACAATCGGGGCATTGCGCTAGATAATTTAGGACGTAATGAAGAAGCGATAACATCCTTTGACCAAGCACTGAAAATTAAACTAGGTTTACACGAAGCTTGGAACAATCGGGGCATTGCGCTAGGTAAATTAGGACGTAATGAAGAAGCGATCGCATCCTACGATGAAGCACTGAAAATTAAACCTGATAAACATGAAACTTGGAACAATCGAGGCAATGCACTACGTAAATTAGGACGCAATGAAGAAGCAATCGCATCCTACGATGAAGCACTGAAAATTAAACCTGATGATGACGAAGCTTGGTACAATAGGGGCAATGCGCTAGAGAATTTAGGACGCAATGAAGAAGCGATCGCATCCTTCGACCAAGCACTAGAAATTAAACCAGATAACGATGAAATTTGGAACAGTCGAGGTAATGCACTCAAGAATTTAGGACGCAATGAAGAGGCGATCGTATCCTACGACGAAGCACTGAAAATCAAAGCATATTACCACGAAGCTTGGAACAATCGGGGCATTGCGCTACGCAAATTAGGACGCAATGAAGAAGCAATCGTATCCTACGACGAAGCACTGAAAATCAAAGCAGATTACTACGAATCTTGGAACAATCGGGGTATTGCGTTAGATAATTTAGGACATAATGAAGAAGCGATCGTATCTTATAACCAAGCACTGAAATTTAAACCTGATTACTACCAAGCTTGGTATAATCGGGGCATCGCGCTAAACAAATTAGGACATAATGAAGAAGCGATCGCATCTTTCGACGAAGCACTAAAATTTAAATCAGATGACCACGAAGCTTGGTATAATCGGGGTAATGCACTATGCACATTAGGACGCAATCAAGAGGCGATCGCATCCTATGACCAAGCACTGAAATTTAAACTCGATTACTACCAATCTTGGTATAATCGGGGCTATGCACTAGGCACATTAGGACGCAATCAAGAGGCGATCGCATCCTATGACCAAGCACTGAAATTTAAACCTGATTACCATGAAGCTTGGTACAATCGGGGAAATGCGCTAGGCAAATTAGGACGTAATCAAGAGGCGATCGCATCCTACAACCAAGCACTAAAATTTAAACCTGATTACCACGAAGCTTGGTACAATCGGGGCTATGCACTAGGCAGATTAGGACTCCATGAAGCAGCGATCGCATCCTACGAGCAAGCACTAAAATTTAAACCAGATGATCACGAAGCTTAGTATAAGAAAGCTTGCGTTATGCCCTTAGAGGTAATATAGAACAGCCACTAAAAAACTTATAAAAATAAATCAGTTTAAGTCTTGATAAATATAGAGAGATGGCAAAAACTGAGTCATATCTTGATAGCAATAAAGTTAACCTCTCTTCAGGAAATTAAATAGATTAAATGTCAGAAAACAAAAAAATAAACCCACGTTAATGGGTTTTATTTGCGTAGCCGTAATTTTTAATTGCCTTCTCCGACTATGTAGCAATCTGTGGTACTGACACCTTCACTGGCACTTTTTTACTAAAAGACAGACCGTTCTCATTTTTGTCAATGATAATCGTGTCTCCAGAGATAAAAGTATTCTCCAATAACTTGGTGGCGAGGGGGTTTTCTACTTCTCGCTGAATGGCCCGTTTGAGTGGACGCGCACCATAAACTGGGTCATAGCCTGATTCCACAAGGTGATCGCAGGCTGCTTGGGATATCTCAAAGAAGATTTTTTGCTCACGAAGGAGATTTTCTACCCGCTTGAGTTGAATACGGATGATTTGCCGCATTTCCGTGCGATTTAGGGTATGGAAGAGAATAATGTCATCAACGCGGTTGAGAAATTCGGGGCGGAAATGCGATCGCAAACCTTCCATTACCCGTTTCCGCATCGTTTCATACTGGGAATCATCACCAGATACATCCAAGATATGTTCGCTACCAATGTTACTGGTCATCACAATAACGCTGTTACGAAAATCTACCGTTCTTCCTTGAGAGTCAGTAATTCTCCCATCATCTAACACCTGCAACAAAATATTAAACACATCAGGGTGCGCCTTTTCCACTTCATCCAGCAGCACTACTGAGTAGGGACGGCGGCGAACCGCTTCGGAAAGTTGACCACCTTCTTCATAGCCTACGTATCCTGGAGGCGCACCTACTAAGCGAGAAACTGAGTGTTTTTCCATATACTCAGACATATCCAAGCGCACCAAGGCATCATCAGAATCAAAGAGAAACTGAGCTAAAGCACGGGCGAGTTCGGTTTTGCCCACTCCGGTGGGGCCCATGAACAAAAATGAACCAATGGGACGCGAGGGGTCTTTCATCCCCGCACGGGCGCGGCGAATCGCTGCTGATACCGCTTCTACAGCCTCTTCTTGCCCAATGACTCGTTGATGTAAATGACTTTCTAGTTGCAGCAATTTTTGCCGTTCCGATTCCAATAAGCGATTGACGGGAATTCCTGTCCATTTAGCGACGATTTCGGCAATATCGGCTTCAGTAACTTGTTCTCGCAGCAACGTCGAACCTTGGTTTTGAATTTCTAAAAGGCTGGCTTCTTTGGCTTCGCGTTCGTGCTGCACTCCTTCCAATTTGCCATACTTCAATTGAGCAGCTTTATTTAAGTCATAAGCGCGTTCCGCCTGTTCAATTTGCACTCGCAGCGCATCTTCTTCTTTCTTTAAGGCGCTTATCGCCTCCAATATCTGCTTTTCACCTTGCCATTGCTCGTTAAAAACTTGCTGTTTTTCGGT
Source organism: Nostoc sp. UCD121 (assembly GCF_014222285.1). Classification (GTDB taxonomy): domain Bacteria; phylum Cyanobacteriota; class Cyanobacteriia; order Cyanobacteriales; family Nostocaceae; genus Nostoc. The sequence continues at coordinate 7,410 of NZ_JACKZS010000194.1, read as the reverse complement.
TAAATTGGCAATTTCTTGCTCAATGCGCTCTAAACGCTCTTTCGTTTGGGGAGTACCTTTTTCTTCGCCAGCTAATGACAGTTTTTCCATTTCTAACTGCATGAGGCGGCGATCAATGGTTTCCAATTCTGCTGGTTTGGAGGTAATCTCCATTTTCAACTGTGCGGCGGCTTCATCCACCAAATCGATGGCTTTATCTGGCAAAAAGCGATCGCTAATATAACGCGCTGACAGGGTTGCTGCTGCTACCAAAGCCGAATCAGAAATTTTGACATTGTGATGCACTTCATAGCGTTCTTTCAATCCCCGCAGAATGGAAATAGTATTTTCCACACTTGGCTGATCGACAAATACTTGCTGAAAGCGGCGTTCTAAAGCAGCGTCTTTCTCAATGTGTTTGCGGAACTCGTCGAGGGTAGTTGCGCCAATGCAACGCAGTTCTCCCCGCGCCAGCATTGGCTTGAGCAGATTTCCGGCATCCATTGCCCCTTGTTGGCTGGAACCTGTACCGACTACGGTATGTAGTTCGTCAATAAACAGGACAATTTGACCGTTAGAGTCCATAACTTCTTTGAGGACAGCTTTCAGGCGTTCTTCAAATTCTCCTCGCAATTTTGCCCCAGCAATTAAACTACCGATGTCTAAAGAGATCAGTTGGCGGTTTTTTAGAGATTCGGGAACATCACCGTTTACCATCCGTTGTGCTAAAGCTTCTGCGATCGCAGTTTTACCTACCCCAGGTTCACCAATCAATACGGGGTTATTTTTGCTGCGACGAGACAATACTTGAATTACCCGCCGAATTTCGTCATCTCGCCCAATTACCGGGTCGAGTTTTCCAGCTTTTGCCTGTTCTGTTAAATCTCTACCAAATTTTTGTAAAGCTTCATAGCGCGATTCTGGCGTTTGATCTGTTACCTTTTGGCTACCGCGAACGGCTTTGATAGTAGCTTCTAGTTTAGCTGCGTCCACACTAAAGCTTTTGAGGATCTTTCGCCCAACGCGATCGTCTTCAGCAAAAGCCAAAAGTATGTGTTCCACGGAAATGTAGGAGTCTTTCATCCTGACTCTAGCTTCCTCGGCTTTATCTAGTAAAACATCTAAACTACGGCTAAGATAAAGCTGATCGCTTTTACCAACTTTGGGCTGACGTTGGATAAAGGCTTCTAGCTGCTGTTGAAAGCGGATTGGATCGACCTCAGATCGAGCCAGAATACGTATTGCTAGGCTGGTGGGTTCTTCTAACAGGGCAATAATTAAATGTTCAACATCTAGTTGCTGTTGTTGATAAGCACGGACTATATCCTGAGATTTAACAATTGCTTCCCAGGCTTTATCAGTAAATTTATTCGGATCTGTAGGTTGCATCTTTATAATTTTGGAATTTTGATTTTTAGTTTAGGGATTGGGCATTGGGGACTGGATATTGGGGATTGGAAAAACTTTTACCTAGTCACTAATTCCTAGTGCCTAGTCCCCAGTCCCTAATTATCCAAACATTCTCAGCGTATATCCGCGTGTATCTCCGGTGGCAATTTAGGAATGGTAATTTGGTGATAGTTTAATCTACTACCTATTTCCTAATTTAAAACGAAAACACTGTTCTGAGCGGACTTTTCCAGATGGTGCTATTTTAGCGATGTCTATGACAGGCTACGCCTACAGTCTTAGTGTTGCTAATACTGATAGGATTTACGCAAAGGAGATCCCCTAACCCGCCTAAAAAGGGTATGCAAAAAGAGAAAAGTCTCGCACTCTGTTAAGCAGACGCACGAGACACCTGTCTGCGGGAAAATCAATCTACCCGCATTTGGTTCAACTTTTCAAGACATCGGTGGGTATTTTCCTACAGCTTTATTGCCTTCAACTGAGAAGCGCTACATATTCTTAATTATAAGAATTACTGACTCACAAGTTGCTCTTGTGATTCCTGTTTGGCTGCTGATCCTTGAGATCCTAGTTGAATCAGCTCAATTTTATACCCATCTGGATCTTCCACAAAAGCAATTACTGTCGAACCATGTTTCATCGGCCCTGGTTCGCGTGCAATTTTACCGCCTTGATTGCGGATTTCTTCACAGGTAGCGTAAATATCATCAACCCCAAGAGCAATGTGACCATAAGCATTACCCAATTCGTACTTTTCCACGCCCCAGTTGTAGGTTAGTTCGATCACTGCGTTGTCGCTTTCGTCACCATAGCCCACAAAAGCCAGGGTAAATTCTCCTCCTGGATAATCTTTTCGGCGTAGTAATTTCATACCCAAAAGTTCACAGTAGAACTTTAATGACTCTTCCAGATTTCCTACCCGTAGCATTGTATGTAGTAATCGCATATTGACCTTCTGTTTTTGCTCTGTTGAGTATTGCTTTCTGCCAACATTTTACAGAAGTTGCTAATAAAGCCCATACCTGGAAGCTGTGGATTGGCAAAAAGCTTAAATTCTCAAGGTAGAGACGTGACTAATCAGATTTGGAATCTGGAATGCAGCAGAAACTATATTATTTTTTAATAATGATAAAATTCTTAATATTTTTCAAGTTCCTGAACCAATCTATTGATTACTACTGAAGCTCTCTAATTTTTGCCATTACTTTTTGGTAATCGTCCGCCTTACCTTCTTGCTTATAAAGTCCTGCGGCTTTTTCAAAGTCCTGACGCGCTCCTTGATTATCTTTTACTTGAATACGGGCAAGACCGCGATGATAATAAATATCAGCAAATATTGTATCAACTGCAATTGGCATCCTTGTTAAAGTAATGTTTAAGTTATTTTTACCAGAGCGGTTAATTTGCAGACTGACTTGAGTACCTGCCTGACCACGAGTTAGTTTTGCTACCTGTTCTAAACTCAAGTTTTCCGTGGATTTCCTATCAATTGCTAAGATTTGGTCGCCCGTTTTCACCCCACCTTTTTGAGCAGGAGAATTTTCAATGACTTTGGAAATTGTGGGTAATTTTGTTTGAGGACTGATTTCTGTTTGAACACCAATGCCAGATAATTCCTGAAAGGCTAATATGTGGTCGTAATCTTCAATTGCTTTTTTATAATCTTTAAGTTGAGCCTGAGCTTGTCCCCGATTGTAGTAAGCGTCAAAATCGTCAGGCTTGAGACGAATTGCTTCGCTAAAATCTGCTACCGCCCCTTTGTAGTCTTGTTGTTCAAAGCGAATTTGCCCACGATCTTTGATCGCGTCAGCGTCTTCAGGTTTGAGACGAATTGCTTCATTGTAGTCAGCGATCGCTCTTTTGTAGTCTTGTTGTTGAAAGCGAATTTCCCCACGTTTTTTAAAATTAAAGGCATCTTTTGGGTCAAGACGAATTGCTTCATTTAAATCAGCGAGCGCTCCTTTGTAGTCTTGTTGTTGAGAGCGAATAAGCCCACGAACTCGAAAATTAAAGGCATCTTTTGGGTCAAGACGCACAGCTTCATTTAAATCAGCGATCGCTCCCTTTAAATCTTCCTGTTTAGCGCGGCTCAAACCTCTAAATGAGTAGGCTGTGTCTTCATCTGGATTCAGACGAATTGCTTCATTGAAATCAGCGAGCCCTCCTTTGTAGTCTTGTTGTTGATAGCGAATAAACCCACGAGCTTGAAAATTTCTGGCATCTTTTGGGTCAAGACGAATTGCTTCATTTAAATCAGCGAGCGCTCCTTTGTAGTCTTGTTGTTGAGAGCGAATATCCCCACGAATTTTAAAATTAAAGGCATCTTTTGGGTCAAGACGAATTGCTTCATTTAAATCAGCGATCGCCCCTTTATAGTCTTGTTGTTGATAGCGAATTTGCCCACGATGTTTAAAATTGCTGGCATCTTTTGGGTCAAGACGCACAGCTTCATTGAAATCAGCGATCGCTCCTTTGTAGTCTTGAAAGTTTAGAAAAAGAGTCAGCCCACGATCTTTGATCGCCTCAGCGTATTCAGGTTTGAGACGAATTGCTTCATTGTAGTCAGCGATCGCTCCTTTGTAGTCTTGTTGTTGAGAGCGAATGTCCCCACGTTCTTTAAAATTGCTGGCCTTTTTTGGGACAAGACGCACAGCTTCATTTAAATCAGCGAGCGCTCCCTTTAAATCTCCCTGTTTAGCGCGGATCAAACCTCTAGCTGAGTAGGCTGTGTCTTCAATACCTTCTGGATTCAGACGAATTGCTTCGTTTAAATCAGCGAGCGCTCCTTGTGAGTCTTCCATACCATAACGTGCTGCACCCCGAGCAAAGTACGCCCAAGAACCAGGATTCTTTTTTAAAACTTGGTTTGACACCTCTAGCGCTTCTGAGAAACGCTTTGCTCCAACTAATGCCAAGCTACGAAATATTTGAACGCTAGCATCATCAGGGTCTAATTTCGCTACTTGGTCAAAGGATTGTAACGCTTCTGGATATCGTTCTAATCCGAAAAGTACTATTCCACGCAAACGCCAAGCAGGAAGGAATTTCGGCTCAATTTGTGTGGTTTTATCAAAGGACTTCAGGGCTTCTTGAGATTCTTGAAGATTTATTAGATGCACTAAACCGCGTAGATACCAAGCCTGATAGAAGTTAGGCTCAAGTTGAATTGCTCGATCGATAGCTTTGATTGCCTCTTTTACTTCATTTTCACCGAGTGGCTTATCTGGTGCGTTTCGCGCTACTTGCCAGCCATAGTTTAGGAAATCAATAGCATCAGCATTATCCTTGGGTTTGTCTACCTTAAATAAAGCTTGCAGAATTGATTTTGTCTCTTGTCGTGTCAGTTCCGGTGGTGCATTATTTTCCACTCTTAATATCGGAGCCATACCGACTGACTGTGCCCAACGAACAAAGCTGCTAATGGGGACACCCCAACTAAAACCCAATGTTATCAAGCGAGACTGACCAGCTTTATCTCTAATTTCTTCTATTTCTGCTTTGCCATGAATACCAATGACGCGCCCACGAATATCTAACACCGGCCCGCCGCTCATTCCTTGGTCTGTGAGATTGGTATACATTAGCCCATACCCGTTGCTCAAAGACAAAGGACTTCTAGCGAAAAAAGACCCAGTTTGTTTTGATGCTACACTCCCAGCTGTAAACTGACGCTTTGTTTGACTACTTCCGGGTTTTAACCCCAGCCACCCAGAAACAAAAATGTAATTATATCCTCCAACTATGTCGTAGTTTGCTAAAGTAGCGACGCGGTAATTTTGCTCACTAGTAAACTGTAATATCGCCAAGTCTGTCTCTGGCAAAGTTTTCAGATTCTCGTTATTCACCTTGACTTGATATTGTTTACCATCAGGGGTGATTACCTCTAGAACGGTGCGATCGCATTTTTGAGAGTTGCGAATAACGTGTTCCGCAGTGAGGATGCTGTAAGTATTTCCATTTTTACCAATAATTACTCCCGATCCACTACACTCACGTAAAGTTGGCACATCTATTCGTACCGTAATTTCTTGGGCAATGTTGTTAACTTCATTGGCGATGGGAGGAAGACTTGAGGTGGAGGGTGCTTTAGCTGCTGGTAAGGATTCTTTTGAAGTATATTGAGGGGCTAAACGAGCAAATGTTTGGATTGGAATCCCCCAACTATAACGGCTCATCAAATCTCGTAAAGCTTCAGTCGGTTGGGAACCATCTTCATAAACATAGGGGTTTCCCCAAAGCGGATAGGCATGGATACCATTGATACCAATTACTTGCCCTCGACTATTGAATATCGGCCCGCCGCTCATTCCCTTTTCAATTTCGTTGCTGTAGCCTATCTGGTATCCTTCTTTAAAAGCTCGCTCTGGCACTAGCAAAACTTGCCCTGTTTTGAAGACAAACCCCTGAGACTGAGACGGATTTGCCTCAAAAGGGAACCCAGCCGCATATATTGGTTCATTAACTGCGATCGTTGATAAATTTCCAAGGGGGGCTAAAGTATAGTTAGCGTTAGCTTGGAACTCCAACAAAGCCAGATCCTTGCCCTGAAAGTTGACTCCTTTAACCAAATTGGCTGAGTGAATTTTCCCGTCTTCTGTTTGGATTTGAACAGGTTTGCCTGATTCTAAAACGTGTCTATTGGTTACAACTGTATAAACTTGACTATTTTTTCTAAGTAAAATTCCTGAACCTTCATTCTCGCCAGATAAAATCTTGACAGTTATTGATCGAGCTAGCTGTTTGAGTTGTTCTGGCGATCGCTGGGAAGTTAGCTGTTGAGCAGAAACTTTTGAGGAAAAAATGCTCAAATAAACAGCTTGTATAGGCAACGTCAAGAGGATGCCCATTGAGGCAACCAGAGCCAGTGAGCGATGATACATTAGTTTTTCTCTCATGTTGCTTTTACCGCTTGAAAATCTCTATACAAATATGTTTAACGAGCATCCCACTACCTATCAAAATTGGTATTAATTTTCTACCTGTGCTGCTTTTTCGTTCAGTAATTTACTCATATCAATGTATATTTGAGAAGAAGCATCTTCAGATTGAAGAAGGGGCCCGCGAGCGCGATAACCAATTTCTACAAGGTTTTGCAGTACTGAACTCGCGTCCCGATGCGACTTAAGTGTGAATAGTAATTGACTACAAGGCCCACCGTATTGACTAGCCGCACATATAACTGCTTGACCATTAGGAGAAATACCAGATGTCAGGTAGTTCAAGATACCTTTTCCATAGGCATTTTGAAATCTGGAAGATACCTCTTGACACCGTACTTTTGGAGTATAGTTTCCCAACGTTTTAATCCAGCGAATGACCGGAATCTTCTTATTGTTATAGTTTTTGGCGTATGTAGTCCATACACCATCATCACTTCTTTCACAAAAGTAAGTTTGAGATTGAGCCAAACTCGGTGGACTGATAGTAGCAATACTACCCAGAACAATTGAACCTGCCGTCAGTACTTGCAAAAATAACTGTGGTTTCATCGTTGGTAGTTCTCACTAAAGATGATGAAAGTATATATACTATGTATTTACCACAGAATGACAATCATATTACATTTTGAAGCAATGTAAAAATTGATTTAAGTATAACCAACTAAAATGACTTAATGATTTATAAAACATCATCTCAGAAATAAACTCAGTTTTTATGTAGTCTGGCTTCTCAAATATCAGTTATCTGTTACTGATAGCTGATGAAGCAATTTTTGGCAGCAAATAATGGCTTTTAAGCACTATAAACAAATATGTATATTTGCTGATTTATCTTGTTTCAATCCTGATTTACTGATTAATTTCAAAGGAATTAATCATTGTTTCTGCTGTTGGGAAATATTCAGAATATTTAGCTACGTTTGCCGTGTAAGTTATTATATATACTTTATTAGTTTTCTGACTTTTCACGGGATGTGGAAAAGAAAGAATGGTTCGCGATAGAGTATCGCGAACCAATTCCTATTCTTTATTATATTTGGAAGTTTCTTCGACTAAATCTTTTAAACCCTGTCTGAGAGCC
>NZ_JACKZS010000193.1 GCF_014222285.1 Nostoc sp. UCD121 | reverse complement strand
TAAATTATATTTTCACTTACAAGCATTGTTAATTGATTCTTGATCTGGCTTAAATACGACTTTTTCAGCAAGCCCTAATTAGCTCTCTCTCCCCTTTGCCAAAACTGTTGTAAAATCTCCCCTGGCTTTCTATCCCAAGTGTCAATATGTTCGTAGATCAAATTATCTTGGTTTAATTTATACGTTGAATAGCCATTAAAAAGCAAACCAGCTTTCCAAGGAACGCGTAACACTCCCCGCACCGTCCACTTTGCTAAAATCGTATCTTCGGCTGACTGAGATACTTCATGTACATCAAAGTAAATTTGGGTAAAAAATAGCCGAGCGTGAAATCGCAATGTCCAAAATATAATGCGATAGTTAAATTTGTATTTGAATGTATTTACCGGGTCTTTAAAATAGATATCCTGTGTATAAATATCATAAGAAATATCTTTTTCAAAAAGTGTTGGTAAATCCTCTTTTAAAGTTTTAATTACTTGTTCTACTGATAATTGAGATTCCACGCGCCTTTTCCCTTAAAAAATCTTTTTTAACAACCTTTGCCAAATTGAAGATGACTTCCTATTACTCACACCACCCGCACTCAAATCTGACAGAGTAGGAAATGATGCAGACTTAGCATAGGGGCCATTTCGCAAAATTTTAGCTAGGGTATTGTTATTTTCGCGCAAACCTTCGTAAAAAAAGAATACCTCTCCTTGAATCCCAAGTTTACGATTGTATTCAATTGCCTGCACCAGATATTCTGGACTAATACAATAACTGCCAAGCTTCATCAGTATTCCCGGTGCTAACTTCGGCAGTGTCGTATCTGTGAACTGCTGGTTTACTAGTTTATCAGCGATCGCAGCGTAACTCCTAAAGTCACGGCGATAAATCTGCGGCTGAATCATATCAACTATTCCCCGCTTCAACCATGCAGGGGAGTCTTGCAGATATTCCTGGAATGCCCAATCATGGATATTAGGTGCGATCGCTACTAATAAATTAGAATTAACTGCTTTCACCTCCCCGTAGAGACGCGCCAAAAACTCAGTAAGAATATCTGCACGCCACTGTAACCATTGCCTATCTTTGGGATTCTCTGGTGGATTGCGATCGAATTCTTGGCGATAGCGGCTGACAGTTCCCTCATCATAGCCACCTTCACAGGGGAATGCTGGGAAGCGATCATCACCTTGAATACCATCCACATCGGAATTATTCGCAACTTCCAGCACCAAGTTTAACAAGAATTCCTGCACCTGTGAATCCAGTGCATTCAACCACTTAAAGCCGTTTTTCTTCAGTAAATTGCCGTTATAATCACGCGCAGCCCATTCCGGTTTTTTCTGTAAAAGTACACCGCCATTCAAATTGTAAGAACTAGCAAAACCGTATTCAAACCAAGGAATTACTTTTAACCCAACTCGTCGCGCCTCAACCACCACCTCTTCTAAAGGGTCACGACCTACAGACATAGGGTCAATTTCAACCCCAAAAGTCTGCTGCATTGTTTGACTAGGATACAGAGTTACTGCCTTATTCCAAACAACGGGAAACACCACATTAAATCCTGTCTCAGCCAGAAAATCCATCGCCTCAGCAATACGTTCCTTTGACCTAAGAACCTTACTATCAGTAGTAGTCAGCCAAATACCACGGGTTTCTATTATTGCCATTTCTACAAATTGAAATTCTCAGCACCGCACCATCTAAACATTGACTAGCCGACGATACCGCGCCTGTATTATTGTATAAATCCCATAGGCAACCAAACCTAATGCCACAATACCCAAAAGCCATGCTCCGTTAGGCTGTTGCGCTAGCGTCTGTAATACTTCATCCAAACCTTCTGCAGTAGCGGCGTTCGATTGCCTTGCAGCTTCAATTAAAAACCAACCGATAATACAAAATACTATACCCCGTGCCGCTAAACCAAATCTGGAAATCCTCATTACCCATTGGGCTTCTTTGTTGCTTAACTCAGTTAAATTGAGTTCTTTACGAAATTTGCCACTAAAAGCTTGATAAAACTGATAGAAACCTAGAGCAATTACAAACACCCCCACAGTTCCAACTAACCATTGACCAAAGGGTTGAGAAAGTAAACGTGCTGTCGAAGCTTCAGTAGAATCACTACTATTTTTAGCGCTGCCTATACCCATAACGATTTGCACAGCACTTAAGGCTAAACTTGCATAAATCAAGCCATTAACTGCGTAACCAATTCGCACTGCCAAACCTTTGGCATCATTACCTTTATTTTCTGGGTCTTTAATTGCCTGTACAAAACGCCAGATTACGTATCCAATCAAGCCAATTGCAACTAAAGCCAGTAAAAATTTACCAAATGGCTGGTTGACGATTGTTTGGAGAGCGCCTTGGGTATCAGTTGTTTTACCACCGTTGCCAAAAGCCGTCTGTGCTGCCAGTAGTCCAACTATACCGTAAACTACTCCCTTGGAAACATAGCCAAATCGTCCCAGTCGCTCAACCCACAATGAAGCATGGTTTGTCAACTGTTGTGTCATGGTATTTAGGGAGAATTATTATATCTATTCTTTACCAAAATTTACCCAGCATTCACATCTATCCCAAGGCAAATTGTCTAATGCTTTTGCAAAAAATCACCATCGTAATACTGTCTTTTAATAGATGTGAGGCTTCTCAAAATAATATTACATTTATAAAGTACGGTATTATTATTTAGTATTTTTTAATGCTAAATTTGGATTAATTATGTCTCTAATAGAAACTTCTTGGAAACACGAATATATAACTACCAATGGGGTAAAACTACACTATGTTACCCAAGGTGAAGGGCCATTAATGTTGATGTTGCATGGGTTTCCAGAGTTTTGGTACTCTTGGCGGCATCAAATACCAGAATTTGCCCAAAATTTTAAAGTTGTCGCCCTTGACTTGCGTGGTTATAACGATAGTGATAAACCAAATGAGCAATCAGCTTATGTCATGGATGAGTTTATCAAAGATGTTGAGGGAGTAATTAAAGGATTAGGATACCAAAAAGGTGTATTAGTTGGACATGATTGGGGTGGTGCGATCGCTTGGAATTTTGCATACACTCACCCCGAAATGTTAGAACAATTAATTATTCTTAACCTGCCTCATCCTGCCAAATTTGCCCAAGGGTTACGCACTCCCCAACAGTTGCTACGTAGCAACTATATATTCCTCTTTCAACTACCGTGGATACCAGAATTACTTTTACAATCTTCCGACTACCAAGCTATTGAAACAGCTTTTAAAGGTACAGCAGTTAACAAGAGTGCTTTTACCAAAGCGGATATTGACGCATATAAAAATGCTGCGGCAAAACGCGGTGCTATCACAGCAATGTTGAACTATTACCGCAATATTTTTCAGCAGAGAATGCTAAATCCAAGTTGGGGCATTTTGGAAGTTCCTACACTGATGATTTGGGGAGAAAATGACACCGCACTCGGCAAGGAACTAACCTATGACACCGCAGCTTATGTCCGAAACTTTCAAATTAAGTACATTCCTAATTGTGGCCATTGGGTGCAGCAAGAACAGCCTGAATTAGTCAATCAGTATATGCGAGAATTTCTAATAGACTTAATCTAATTTGCAAATTTACGATCAAATCAATTGATAAAGTATAAATACCTATAAAACTGCCAAATTATGCCAAGTAGTGCAAGCCTTTAAAAATATTTAACAGAGATTTAACACTGGCAGCTTTTTAGGGTTTATCGGGTAAAAATCGACCAGAAAACAGGATATATAGAATTTTTTATCTCGCTATTAATAGTAAGTTCATATCATAACCAACTTATTAACGCATAGTATACATTGACCTTACGAAATTTAGTGAGATAATAGAGTTGTGAGGGAAAGAACGGACGCAACTTGATTATTAAGGGGGAAAATATATGAAACTTCAGCTATTAGCGGCCATGGCCTTAGCAACTCCCCTATTTTTCGCCAGCTCGGTTAGAGCCGAAAATCCGCAGGATTTACAAAAACTGCTTTCAACTGGGGAATGTATCCAGTGCAATTTGTCGGGAGCTAACCTTAGTGGCGCTCATTTAATTGGTGCTGACTTGAGAGGCTCGAAGCTCGAAGGAGCAAACCTTGTAGGGGCTAACCTCGAAGGTGCTGACTTAACAGGTGCTAATTTGGCAGGTGCTAACCTAACATCAGCTTATGTAACCAATGTTAATTTGAAGCAAACCAATCTTAACGGAGTAAATTTTACCAGCGCTACGATTCACGATTCTAATGTGTATAAAGCATCAATGAACAATCTAAATCTCACTGATGCCGAAATATTTAACACTGCAATCGGGATTGGTGGAGAAGATGCCGAAATTCCCGATTGGGACTAGGCTGAACTGAGTAGGCAGGTGAAAATAAACACAACATCAGAGAAACTGGTTTTTTGCCAGCATTATCTTTAAAATCTGCCTATACAAAAATAAAAAATGAAACCCCTCTTGCTTGTAATCACTTTACAATGACGCAAGTAGAGGGGGTTTCTTATTGGGATTGAGCCGATTTGTCTTGGTGCTATTTTGAAAGCACATAATCAATGATGCTAAGTAAGTCGGTGAGAAAAATTCAATGTATATGAATAAATATAAATTAGTAGGGTGTGTTATGCCGTAGGCTAACGCACCTGGGATTGTTGACGGTGCGTTGCGCTCTGCGACAACACACCCTACATTAAAATTTCTTAACATAGCTGGAAATATTAGCACCAACTTACTTAAGCAATACAGTTCGGATAAGGAGGGAAAGAAAAAATTTTATTAACTAGTAATTCTTTCTCTCCTGCTTGCCTCAACGCCCAAATACTAAAATTCGCGTTGTGAGAAAATAAAAATAGCGATCGCTAATAACAGGGCACTATAAAGTAAACCATAGCCAGCATTTGTAATCAGTGCAGTTGTGTCAGGTAGTGCTTGCAGGCCATAAACGGCATCATTTTTCAAATCTAATCGAGATAAATCTGGCAAAATGAGAAACAAACCTTGAGTTAGACGTTCCATACCAGGGTTACGACTCAAACGACCTAGTTGGACTAAATCTTGAGTAATATTTCCGATTAAATATACCGCAAAGGTTAAAACAGTCGCTAGGAGAGAACCAGTAAAAACACCGAAGGTAATAGCCATAGCGGTGATTAATGACAACTGCAATACTAGGAAAATTGCAGCAATTAAAATACTCGCCGTTGGATGAGGAATGTTAGCAAATTGCAGAAATATCAGATAAATTACCGTCATCGTGGCGACAAGTACAGCTAATACTGCGGATAAACCTAAGTATTTGCCAACGATAATTTCGCTGCGACTGACAGGTTTCGCAATTAATACCAAAATAGTGCGTTTTTCGATTTCTTTATTGACTAGTCCTGTACCAATAAAGATCGTCACGATTAACCCGATGGCATTCATCGCTGCCATCCCGAAGTCTAAAAACATCTTGTTTTCAGTGTTAGCTGCAAATTCAGGCAGGACGCGAAAGGCAGCAGCGAGTATAAGCGCATAAAAACCAATAATATATAGGATGCGATCGCGTACCACTTCCTGAAATACATTCTTTGCCAATACAAAAATTCTATTAATAGTCATTTGTCATTTGTCATTAGTTATTCTCCCCCTGCTCTCTGCTCCCTGCCTCATCCCTTCTCACTGCTGCGGAGGCGGCGATCCGGCAATTAATTTACTGGCGCGATCGCATTCAATTTCTGCAACTGTAATCTTATTACCTGAATTGCTAGTTGCTGCAACTGGTTCAATTCGACAAGATTTTTTCAAGTAATAGCCTCGTGGGTTAGAACTTGGCCCTATCCAAATACTTAATAAGTCTAATATATATCCAGACTTAGTATTAGCTACACGCGGCTCAATGCGCCATAAATCCTTCTCTTCATATTTACCCAGGTTTTTTTGAATTACTGCTCTACCTAGAGTTCCTACTCGCTGTTTTGCCTCTAGCAACCATTTCTCTACTTCTGACCAAGGTGTTTGGTTTATTTGTTCTACTACTATTGGTTGAAGTTTTTCTATAATTACAACACCGTTTTGCGGGATTTTTACTCGTTCTTCTGTTCTGACAACAACGGTACTACGTTTAAAAGTATCTGCTTGCAAACTAGGATATTGTTGAAACCAATGATCCATTACAAAGTAAAACTGAATCCAGCAACTTAGTAGCATACTACTAGCAACTAAAATTATTATTCTTTGGCGGTCTTCTGGCTTAGGAATTCTAGCTTTAGCGTCAGTGTCACTTCCTTCAATAAATTCTGGTATTGCCGTAATTAGTGCTGAAATTGTCGGCCAAAAAACGATTGTTCTTGGTGTAATTACATCTTGTTGATTTCCAAAAGCAAAAACACTTACTAAGAATCCAGTGATTACTGCCCCAACTGGCATAAAAGTGCCAGGAACTCTCAAAGGATCTTGAGTTGTATACCAAGCTGTGCCGGCAATTAAAAATAACCAACCGAAAAAGGCAATAATATCTTTGATATAGCCTGTAGCTAAATATGAAAGTACCCAAGAAAAAACACTCAAATAAATAAATGTCTGCCAAGAATAAGCTTTCGGTGGAACTAATACTTTTCTAATTCCTGCATAAAGCCCTTCCGCAAATTTAAAAATTCCAAATACATCTTTAAGTAGCGTATTCATGTTCCTCCTTCCACCTAATTAACTAATCACTCATCTTCCTTTTAAGTAAAAGCTTGCTATTTGGCGCTAAATAATAGAATAAGAGTTATAGCACTATAACTCAGGGAATTTGCTATTAGTACAGTAATTATTAAATTATTACTTTGGAATTTCAAGTTGCCAAAAGTCCGCCATCGCCGCCGTTGAGATGTTTGAGCTTCCTCTTCCTCTGGCTTTTTAACAAGAAATTTCTCATTTAATGATAGTAACAATATTTTTAAAATGAAAAACTTCATCAAAAAAGTAGCAAAGAAAATTATAAAGGCAGTTAATATTAGGAAGCCTTGTGTATTAGGTGATTTAAAATTATTAAAAAACATATAGTTAATTAATTCTGCTCTCATCTGGATCGGTAACATTGGTTCTGATACAAAAAATATGAACCAACCAATTACACTAGAAAATAAATTGATAGAAATAGCATAAAAAGTACTAGTTTTTTTGTCAAATTTGAGTCGATAGTGCAAAAGATAAGCTTCGATGGGGATGGCAATCAGTACAAATAAAAAGTCAAACAGAATTCCACCAATGGGAAAAATCCTCGGAAGCATCCAATTCTCAGGCATAACATAGTCAAGGGTAAGGTTTAACTGTAGAGAGTATAACTGGGATAGTGAGGGTGATGGGGGAAATTATTACATTGTTCTTGTCCTTGACGATGCTCGTGTGCCAGTATTCCCTGATTGATATTGTTAATACATCAAGCTGATGCTTGTACGGGGGCGCTAGACTGACTTGAGTGTGGGGGGTGTGGGGAGTATGGGGAGAAAGAGGAGGAATTGAATAACTGCACATCAATGAACGCTGCATTGCCTCCCACGCTCCCCACCCGAACCACACAATACGTGAGAAATTCGGGGCTAGATGGGTAGTTTCTTTACCTAAGATTACAAGAGGTTAGGTAAGATTAAAGACTGCCACTTATAGCTTTTCGAGAGATGACAAGGAACGGTATCGGTATTCGCACGGCGCAAGTGCGTCAAGAACGGCTCATTGGTCAAATTCACGTTTACGATGGCGTGGGTAAAGGTAAGTCTCAAGCGGCTTTGGGGGTAGTTTTGCGCTCTATTGGCTTAGGGATAAATACGCCTAGCGATTCTAACCGTGTTTTACTGCTGCGCTTTTTAAAAGGGCCGGAACGTGATTATGACGAAGATGGAGCGATCGCAGCTTTGCAGCGTGGGTTTCCCCATTTAATAGACCAGGTTCGCACTGGGAGAGCCGAATTTTTTGGCCCAGAAGAAATTACTACCTTTGACCGAAATGAGGCGATGCGGGGTTGGGATGTGGCCAAAGGTGCGATCGCTAGCGGTTTATATTCAGTTGTGGTTTTGGATGAAATTAACCCCGTTCTAGATTTGGGTTTACTACCAGTAGATGAAGTGGTAAACACATTAAAATCCAAACCCCAAGAGTTAGAAATCATCGCTACCGGACGCGCCGCACCGCAAAAGTTACTCGATATTGCAGATTTGCACTCAGAAATGAAACCTCATCACCATCCCACAGCCCAAGCCTTATTCCTCGAAGGGATTGAAATTTATACTGGTGCTGGTAAAGGCAAGTCTACTAGTGCTTTAGGTAAAGCCTTACAGGCCATTGGTAGGGGAATTAATCATCCAGGGTCTACCCGTGTGTTAATTATGCAGTGGCTTAAAGGTGGTAGCGGCTATACAGAAGATGCTGCGATCGCCGCTTTGCAGCAGTCATATCCAGAAGTGGTGGATCATCAGCGCTGTGGTGGAGATGCGATTGTTTGGCGCAATTCCCGGCAAGAATTAGACTATGTAGAAGCCGAAAGAGGTTGGGAAATCGCAAAAGTTGCGATCGCCTCTGGAATGTATAAAACTATTATTCTCGATGAACTCAATCCCACCGTTGACTTAGAACTACTCCCCGTTGAACCCATTGTTCAAGCTTTGCTCCGCAAACCCCGCGACACCGAAATCATCATTACTGGTCGCTGTCAAAATCAACCAGCATACTTCGACTTGGCTAGCGTTCATTCAGAGGTTTATTGCCACAAACACTATGCAAATCAGGGTGTAGAACTTAAACGAGGGGTAGATTTTTAAGCGTTGCATCTTAATTCGTAATTCGGAATTTGTAATTCGTAATGTTCTCAAGCTTGAATTTTTGGTGAATTGAGAAAAAACCAGAGTAGTGGTCTATCCCATTAATTTTGCGGGGTTTGTAGTGAGCGATTTATCGCTCAAATCCAGGACTAAAGTCCTTACTACGAACTTTTATAACTCTTCAGAATTAATGAGACAGACCAGTAGGGCTAGCATTGTAATGCCGACCCTACAAGCAACTAAGGCTGTTGGCGTATTCTTTGCCAGACAGTAAAGCCTAAAAGAATGACAATACTACTGGCGGTAGTCATCATCACAGCCAAACTCATGCCTTGTATTCGCATTGCCAGCAAGTTGAAAAATAAGGTAATTGACCAAAGCGTGAACGCAGCATGGCGCTGGGAAAGTCCCCAAGCAAGTAAGCGGTGGTGCAGATGATCTTTGCCAGGAGTACTAAGAGGGTTATTTCCTGCTAGTAGCCGCCGTACAAATACTTGGGTGGTGTCTATTACTGGCAACAATAGAAATAAAACCGTGGGAATTAGTGCATAAACTGTGTTTTGTTGCAGTTTGCCTAAAATACTAGTTGCTGCCAGCACGTAGCCAAAAAAGTATGCTCCGGCATCACCCATAATAATTCGTGACGGATGGAAGTTATGGCGCAAAAAGCCTAATGCAGCACCTCCTAATGCTGCGAGTACCAAGATTGCCGCCGCACGGTTATTAAATTGGGCTGCAACCCCCAACAAACTCATGGCGGTAATAAAGCTGATTCCTCCTGCCAAACCATCCATACCATCCATCAAGTTGATGGCGTTGGTAATTCCTACTACCCACAGTACCGTCAGCAACATAGACAGGAACGAGTCGATGGGAGTACCAAACAGCACTTTTACACTGATACCATTAGCTACCAGCAACAGTGCCGTGACAATTTGCGCCCACAATCGAATAGAGGGTGGTAAGCCAAACTGATCGTCGATAAAGCCCACCAGGACTAATATCGAACCTCCTAACAGAATAGTGAGCACCTGAGCCAATACGTTTTGGAGTTCGATCGGTCGTAAAAGGCTAGCTAATACCAGTGCGGCAATGACACCCGCGTAGATAGCCAGCCCCCCTGCATTGGGTAAAGGTTCGCGATTGAGTCGCCGAGCGTTGGGTTGGTCAGCCCAACCTACCCGTAAGGCGAATTTGCGGACTGTCGGAATTGAACGCCACGTTACAAGCCAAGCCAAAAGAAACGTAAATACTACTGCCAACCAGCCGGTGCCGCTAGGGTCGGCAATGCCAAGGTACTTAAGGGAGTTGTCTAGATTCATCTCCCAATTCAAGCATTACTGCCAGTATCTATAAAGAACATCACCTGTATATTAATCAATTTTTTTTATTTCCATTTGTAACTTGAGCTGATTGAGAGATTAGCACTCTTGCTCTGTGAGTGCTAAATTGTCTAATGGAAGCGCTGGAGAAATAAAACATGGCGAAAATTATTGCATTTGACGAGGAATCGCGGCGAGCTCTAGAAAGGGGTGTTAACGCCCTTGCTGATGCCGTAAAAATCACCTTGGGGCCTAAAGGTCGTAATGTCCTTTTAGAGAAAAAATTTGGCGCACCTCAAATTGTCAACGATGGTATCACTGTTGCCAAGGAAATTGAATTAGAAGATCCTTTGGAAAATACTGGTGCAAGACTCATCCAGGAAGTGGCCTCAAAAACTAAAGATGTTGCTGGGGATGGTACAACCACCGCCACAGTTTTAGCACAAGCCTTGATTCGGGAAGGTTTGAAGAACGTCGCGGCGGGTACTAACCCAGTTAGTTTGAGACGCGGGATCGACAAAACTATTGAGGCACTGGTACTGGAAATTGCCAAGATAGCCAAGCCAGTAGAAGGAAGTGCGATCGCTCAAGTTGCCACTGTTTCTGCTGGTAACGATGAAGAAGTTGGTCAAATGTTAGCTCAAGCAATGGAAAAAGTCACCAAAGATGGTGTAATTACCGTTGAAGAATCTAAATCCCTGACAACTGAACTAGAAGTAGTTGAAGGGATGCAGGTTGACAGGGGTTACATTTCACCTTACTTTGTCACCAACAACGAGCGGCAAATCGTGGAATTTGAAAACGCCCGTATCTTGGTGACAGATAAAAAAATCAGCAGCATCCAAGATTTAGTACCAATTTTGGAAAAAGTCGCCCGTTCTGGTCAGCCCTTGCTAATCATCGCTGAAGATGTCGAAGGTGATGCTTTGGCAACTTTAGTAGTGAACAAAGCACGGGGTGTACTAGCTGTAGCTGCCATTAAAGCGCCTGGATTTGGCGATCGCCGCAAAGCTTTGTTAGAAGATATTGCGATTCTCACCGATGGACAGTTGATTTCGGAAGAAATCGGCTTAAGTCTAGATACCGCTGCTCTAGAAGCGCTGGGAACTGCTCGCAAAATCACCATTGACAAAGAAAGCACCACCATTGTCGCTGGCAGTGTCACCAAGCCAGAAGTGCAAAAGCGGATTGGTCAAATTCGTAGGCAGTTGGAAGAAACCGATTCTGAATACGATCAAGAAAAACTGCAAGAACGCATCGCCAAGCTCGCTGGCGGTGTGGCAGTGATTAAAGTGGGTGCGGCAACCGAAACCGAGCTCAAAGACCGTAAGCTGCGGATTGAAGACGCGCTGAATGCTACTAAAGCTGCTGTGGAAGAAGGTATTGTTCCTGGTGGTGGGACAACTCTAATTCACTTAGCCAAGAAGGTACAAGAGATTAAAAAGACCCTACAAAATGACGAAGAAAGAATTGGGGCTGATATTGTCGAACGAGCGCTAGAAGCCCCCTTGCGCCAAATAGCAGACAACGCTGGTGCTGAAGGTTCTGTAATCGTCTCGAAAGTCCGGGATAGTGAGTTCAACATTGGCTACAACGCCGCTACTGGCGAATTTGAAGACTTGATCGCGGCTGGTATTATCGACCCTGCCAAAGTCGTGCGTTCAGCTTTGCAAAATGCTGGCTCCATTGCTGGTTTGGTCTTAACCACCGAAGCGATCGTTGTTGAAAAGCCAGAGAAGAAATCCGCAGCTGCTGCCCCTGATATGGGCGGTATGGGCGGTATGGGCGGCATGGGCGGCATGGGTGGCATGGGCGGTATGGGCGGCATGGGCATGTTCTAACTTCTGCTCACCCAGATAAATATTTTTTCAGCAGTTTGTCTTACTAAGGCAAACTGTTTTTTTATACTTACCATTGCTGATTCAGAGCCGATATGTTATCTCTATTGCTGGGAAGTAGCTGGGCATAAATAAAAGTCATCATGGTTATCAGTAATTAGTCATAAATACAACTAACGACTAAAAAATGCCGATTCCTAAATTCCCAAATCTAAAGAACTTCTTAATTTAAAAATTACAGTCTTTGTATTAATTTTTGTAATATTAATAGCAAAAGCTGAAATAAATAAAAACGCCTCATGGGTGCTGAGTAGAGAATTTTACTTCTTCACTAAGCATTGTGAAAAGAGGAATTTGTTTAATTGCCAATACCCAATACCCAATACCCAAAACCCAATGCCCAATTCCCAATGTAGGTAATATTGCATGGTACGAAAACTGCGTCGTCTTCCCAAAATAGTAACTAGGCTATATAAAAAAGATGAATTTTATCACCAACCAGGTACTATACCTGGAACAATTTTTATTCATGAAGATTCTCCGCCACCGATAATCTTCTTGATTGACTATAACCAAACCAATTTCATCCGTGAACAAATAGCAACTCCAGAAGAGTGTGTTCCATATCTGGAGAGGGAATCAATTTCTTGGGTAGACGTACAAGGTTTAGGCAGTCAAGATATATTACAACGATTGGGTAACATTTTTGAATTACATCCTCTCGTTTTAGAAGATATAGTCAATGTACCGGAGCGTCCTAAAACAGAGGATTATGAAGATCAATTACTATTCATTGCCCGCATGGTAGTACCAAAGGAAATATCGTGTGGTTTTCACAGCGAGCAAGTGAGTTTGATATTAGGGAAAAACTATTTACTGACAGTCCAAGAAGAACCAGAACATGATTGTTTTGAAGCGGTGCGATCGCGAATTGAAAAAAACAAAGGGATCATTCGCAAGCAAGGAGCGGATTATTTAGCTTACGCCTTGTTAGATGCAATTATTGATGGCTTTTTCCCTGTGCTGGAGCTTTATGGGGAGCGAATCGAAGAGTTGGAAGAGGAAGTAATAGTTAAACCAACCCCACAAACACTACAAAATATTTATCAAATTAGACGAGAATTACTGCAATTACGTCGTGCTATCTGGCCCCAGCGAGATGCAATTAATTCTTTAATTCGAGATGCTCCCGATTTAATTAGTGAAGAAGTGCGAATATACTTGCGAGATTGTTATGACCACACAGTGCAAGTTATGGACATGGTAGAAACTTATCGAGAGCTAGCATCTGGATTAATGGATGTGTACCTTTCGGCAGTGAGCAACAAAATGAATGAAATTATGAAAGTACTAACGATAGTTTCAACAATTTTCATTCCACTGACTTTTGTGGCCGGAATATATGGTATGAATTTCAATACCGAAAAATCGCCATATAATATGCCTGAGTTGAATTGGTATTGGGGCTATCCACTTTGCTTGGCAGTGATGGGAGCGATCGCACTTGGGTTGCTATTCTTTTTTTGGCAACGGGGCTGGTTGCAAAACTCTGTAACAATTAAGCGTAATTAATAATTGCAGATGGACGACGAATCAAATATACATTCATTATTACCAGGAGTTAATATTTTAATTTATGAGGAGTAGCGACCAGAATTTAGTAGTTTTGACAGTTTATATTATCGGTGTTTCCTATATCTTTAACCGCATGGTTGAATCTATCGATGATCAAGTTAAGTTTGAGTTTAAAAAAGGAATAGTTGACGAGCAACTCAAAGAACAAAATCTCGATGATAAAATTGGAATTTCCTTTAAACTCAAAGCCTCATACCCAATTGACGATTTGAAAGATTTAGGAATTAGCATTGAAAATAAATCTGATAATGTTGCCCTATACGTTGACTGGGATAACAGTTCTTTAGTCGTTGAACATAGCAAGCAATCGCGTCGCGTCATTCGGAAATCACCAGATTTAACCCGCGACTTAGCAGTACCCCAAAGTCCTAGCTTGATTGCTCCCAAGAAAACACTTTCTGAAACAGTGACAGCAGAAGATGTATTCGAGCGCGATAAAGATGCTGGAACCTATTTAGCAAAAAAACCACTAATTGATATCAATGGGCTGCAAAAAGGGCAAAAAAAATTGTACAACGACTTTATTAACAGAAAAAAGGAGTTGGACTTTTCCCTGCAACTGGTACTTAGAGTGTCTGAAGTGCGTTTAGGTCTAGCCCCAGGTCGTGATTTTCCTCCCATTAGCATTATCAATTGTCCTTTCACAGTCAGGAAACTACCTTGGACTTACGCTCTACCTTGGAATAAAAAAAAGCAATAGCAACCAGACAGACTATGCCATCCAAGATTACACTGGATCTAAGGAGAGAGTAGACGCAGGCGGTTGCAGATCAGTCATAGTCACTGATTTGAGGAAAGTCCGGGCTCCCGAAAGACCAAACTTGCTGGATAACGTCCAGTGCGAGCGATCGTGAGGATAGTGCCACAGAAAGATACCGCCAGATCAATTAAAAATTAAAAATTAAAAATGTAAAATGAGCAATCAATTTTTAATTTTTAGTTTTACATTTTTAATTGCTCTGGTAAGGGTGCAAAGGTGCGGTAAGAGCGCACCAGCAGTATCGAGAGGTGCTGGCTCGGTAAACCCCGGTTGGGAGCAAGGCGATAGGAACTACGGTTGGTCTTTTACCAGTTCCGCTCAACGAGAGCCGCTAGAGGCGTTTGGTAACAAGCGTCCCAGATAGATAACTGCCCTCGCAAGAGAACAGAACCCGGCTTATGTACTACTCTTTCCCCCTTTTTTAGTGCTGAGTGCTGAGTGCTGAGTTAGGAGTTAGTATTTTTTC
>NZ_JACKZS010000192.1 GCF_014222285.1 Nostoc sp. UCD121 | reverse complement strand
TCCCTGCTCCCCTATCCTGGTTTATGATCCAATCGGGTTGCTTGCTCTAGGGCAGCTTTTTCTTTGGCTCGGCGGACATAGGGTTGTAATTGAATGCGATCGCAACCTGTTAAGATAATCAGGTTTTCCAAGGTGATTCCCCGCATCAACATTTCTACGCGCCAAGTTTGTTGTGCCTGAGCGATCGCTGGCGTTTGTCCTTGGGGAG
Organism: Nostoc sp. UCD121; assembly: GCF_014222285.1. GTDB lineage: Bacteria > Cyanobacteriota > Cyanobacteriia > Cyanobacteriales > Nostocaceae > Nostoc. The sequence goes on along the minus strand of NZ_JACKZS010000192.1, from coordinate 14,778 downwards.
TTAATAGTCCCTCACTCCATACTTGCCAACGTGTCTCAAGCTCTGATTCTGTCATGGGTTTACCTGTTTCATTCAAAAACATGGCTGTTTGAGCATCTTTACGGCTTTTCAGCCATTTAATTAAGGGATTGTTGGTAAAAGAACCGTAGCGTTTGCCCAAAATCCACTGATTTACTGGTACTTGACGGACAAATCCGGGGATTGTAATTTGCAGGAAGTGCCCTTGAGGATCGTAAATTTGGTGCGATCGCTCCAAGCTAATTATTTCTGTGGCAGATAACCCAGCCCCAAATAACACATAAGCCAAGGCATAATCTCGGGTTCCCGATTTCCTGGCTTGTTGTAAAATTTCGTGAACTAAACTAGCTGGTAAATCAGCTACTTCTGTGGTGGTGAATCCTCCTTGTAAGCAGTTTATTGCTGATTCTGCTGAGGATGACATCGCTCCATGTAAAAACAACTCCACCAAATTTTCGAGAAAATCATCTCGATCCTCCCAAAGTTCGTGAAATTCGCTGGTGAACTCAATTACGGCATATCCCAAGATCATCCCATTTAGCAAACTAGCTAATTTTTCTGCTGGTAAATAAGTATTTAGGTGCCCTTGCTGGATTACAGTAGCTAAATACTGAGCTACATAACGGTTTGCCTCTGTGACTCCCCTGCCTAGTGCGCGGCGATTTTCTGCCGGGAATTGGTCGGCTTCACCTACCACAGACCGGACAAACTCTGGCACTCGTTCTAATGCGTGCAAGCTATCACTTGCATAATCTTTGAGAGCTTGGTACACATTGCCGGGAGGCGTTGCCCGCCGCACCAGCGATTCACCTAAATCCTTAAAGGCTGCGGACTCTTCCAGCACAGCTAAAAGCAGTCCATGCTTATTGCCAAAATTCCGAAATAGAGTCACTTCGTTGACTTCGGCTTTTTCTGCAATTTGGCGGGTTGTGGTAGCGCTAACTCCCTGAGCAGAAAATAACTCAAGTGCAGCTTGAATCAAGCGTTGGCGAGTGGAAACGAGGTGAGACGACATAGAAAAATGCAAGTGGCACTTGCAGGGGTATCAGAGTTCTGCTAGCATAACAAATGTAAGTGATACTTGCTTTACTCTACTGTAACGAATTAGTATACAGTGCGCGTAAATCCCTTGTGGGGTGGCATCCGAGAAAAGGCAAATTGCTTCATCATCCATCAACAGGAATTTTTATGACCGCAAATTTTGGGGCGATCGCCCCTGAGAGAGGCAACTCACCTCGACTCAGTTGGACAAATGTAGTATTTTTTGCTACATTTCATGCCTTAGCACTTATGTCTCCTTGGTTCTTCTCCTGGCCAGCATTAGGTTTGCTAGTGTTTCTCCACTGGTTATTCGGGAGCATTGGTATTTGCCTGGGATATCATAGACTACTGAGCCATAAGAGTTTCCAAGTTCCGAAGTGGTTAGAGTATGCGATCGCCCTAATCGGAGCCCTGGCTTTGCAAGGTGGGCCAATTTTTTGGGTAGGTGGACACCGCCAGCATCACGCCCACACGGAAGATATTAATTTAGACCCATACTCTGCTCAAAGAGGGTTTTGGTGGAGTCATATATTATGGATTTTCTACCCACGCCCAGAATTTTTTGACTATGACACCTATAAAAAATATGCCCCTGATTTAGCAAGACAACCCTTTTATTGTTGGCTAGATCGCTACTTCTTGCTGTTGCAAATACCCTTCGCACTACTCCTATATGGGTTAGGAGGATGGCCTTTTGTCTTCTACGGAGTGTTTCTCAGATGTGTCTTGCTTTGGCACTCAACCTGGTTTGTGAACTCAGCATCACACCTGTGGGGTTATCGCACCTTTGATGCTAACGATGGCGCTCGTAATCTTTGGTGGGTATCCATCGTCACTTATGGAGAAGGATGGCACAATAACCATCATACTTATCCCCACATGGCAAAATCTGGATTTTCTTGGTGGGAGATTGATGTTACTTGGTGGAGCATCTCAGTTTTGCAGACTTTGGGTTTAGCCAAAAAAGTTGTCTCACGTCCCCCTCAAGGTGCAACTCACGGCTAAATTGCAACTAAATTATCATGAATTTGTTAAGCCGATTGCTTCTCGCAGTCGGCTTAATAATTTTTATCAGTAGTATTTCACGGTAAAATCTAACGGTTTAAATCACCGCAATACATCAAGCGTGAAAACTGACAGTATTTTTTACCGCCTTTTTTAAGAACTTCCTGAGATATTTTTTGAATTAATTGGTAATCCACCCCAAACCGCAGAGGGGTATAAATTCTCCTCAATTGAAATCAAGCAAACGACATTCCGTATAGATGGTGTTTTTCTCCCAACACAAGGGCAAGAAAATCCGATTTATTTTGTTGAAGTCCAGTTTCAAACCGACGCAGAAATTTATTCGCGCCTAATTTCAGAAATTTGTTTATACTTACGTCAAAATAAACCTAAAAATTCTTGGCGAGGAGTAGTTATCTATCCCAATCGCAGTCTAGATATAGCAGATATCAATAATTACAGCGAATTTTTCACTAGCAATCGTGTTACTCGCATTTATCTTAACGAATTGGGTGAAACTGCATCACTGCCAGTCGGAATTGCTACTATGAAACTAGTGGTCGATGAAGAGGAAACAGCAATTACATCTGCTAAACAGTTAATAGAGAGAACTCAGCAAGAAATCAACATTGAACCACAACGGCGGCAGTTACTAGAATTAATAGAGACAATTTTGGTTTATAAGTTTCCGACGATGAGTCCAGAGGAGATTGAAGGTATGTTTGGTCTAAGTGATTTGAAACAAACACGAGTTTATCAACAAGGAAAGCAAGAGGGTAAACAAGAAGGTAAACAAGAAGGAACGCGTGAAGAAAAGTTTAGAATGATACCTTTGTTGTTGAGATTGGGATTGAGTTTTGAGGAAATGGCAAAAGAGTTAGGTTTGAGTTTAGAGGAAGTTCAGCAAGAAATCCAAAAACAGCCTCCAAGTCAGGATACCTAACCTACAATTAGCACTCCATAAATAATCCTGTTATTTTCCATTCCCATAATTTTTAATTTTTTGTATGATTTCGCTTTCCCCGATTCTCCAAGCTAGACTTTCTCAACCCCTCAAAATTGGATCGTTTGAGGTAAAAAGTCGGGTTCTCCAGTCGCCTCTATCTGGAGTAACGGATATGGTGTTTCGCCGTCTTGTGCGTCGCTATGCACCAGATTCTATGATGTATACCGAAATGGTGAATGCTACAGGATTGCATTATGTTAAGCAGTTACCCAAAATCATGGAGGTAGATCCCAACGAACGCCCAATTAGCATTCAACTATTTGATTGTCGTCCCGATTTTTTGGCAGAAGCAGCAATCAAGGCAGTTGCTGAAGGTGCTGATACTGTTGATATTAATATGGGTTGTCCGGTAAATAAAATCACTAAAAATGGTGGCGGTTCTTCGTTGTTGCGGCAACCAGAAGTAGCAGAAGCAATTGTGCGGGAAGTGGTAAAAGCTGTTGATGTACCTGTGACTGTAAAAACCCGTATTGGCTGGAATGACAACGAAATTACTATTCTCGACTTTGCCAAGCGGATGGAAGATGCAGGGGCACAAATGATCACAGTCCACGGACGTACCCGCGCACAAGGGTACAATGGCAATGCTCGTTGGGAATGGATTACTCGTGTAAAAGAAGTGCTTTCTATCCCAGTAATTGGGAATGGAGATATTTTTTCCGTTGAAGCGGCGGTGAAATGTTTAGAACAAACTGGTGCTGATGGTGTGATGTGTTCCCGTGGGACTTTGGGTTATCCGTTTTTGGTTGGAGAAATCGATCACTTCCTGAAAACTGGGGAAATATTACCGACACCTACTCCGATTCAGCGTTTGGAATGTGCGAGAGATCATTTACAAGCCTTGTGGGAATATAAAGGCGATCGCGGTGTCCGTCAAGCCCGTAAGCACATGACTTGGTATGCTAAAGGTTTCGTCGGTGCTGCCGAACTCCGAGGACAACTAAGTTTAGTTGAAAAGGTAGATCAAGGTTTGGCAATGCTTGACCAAGCAATTGAAAAACTGGCTAATGGTTATGAACTAGAAGAAGAAGCAGAAGGTAGTTTGGTGATGCTTTAAAAAATTGATATTACCACTGCCTTAATGCAGCATTAACATCTGCAATAGCCGATTGATAAAGTGAGGCGATTATTTCAATCCCTAATAGGGATGTTAATGAATTACAATCATATTTAGATGCAGGATACCCTAGTTTTTTCTGCGTTTCAATCCCTAATAGGGATTTTGTTGAATTGCAATTCTATTGTTTTCAATGCAGTCATTAGATAACTCAATGTTTCAATCCCTAATAGGGATTTTGTTGAATTGCAATTTGATGAGCTACACGCATCAATCAGGAATTAATACGTTTCAATCCCTAATAGGGATTTTGTTGAATTGCAATCTACGATTACGCAATCTCCAAGAAGATGTATTTCTCGTTTCAATCCCTAATAGGGATTTTGTTGAATTGCAATGTTTATACGGGGATGACTAACCAAAAAATCCTCTGTTTCAATCCCTAATAGGGATTTTGTTGAATTGCAATCTTAATAAATCAGCTTTTTCAGCAGATAAATCTAAGTTTCAATCCCTAATAGGGATTTTGTTGAATTGCAATAGGAAAAGTAAAAGAATGAGTAGTAAATTTAGACTTTCAATCCCTAATAGGGATTTTGTTGAATTGCAATTTTTGTTTTTAATAACGGGGATATCCTTTTTGCCGGTTTCAATCCCTAATAGGGATTTTGTTGAATTGCAATTGTTATTGATGATGTCTACGTTTCGTGATTTGTAGTTTCAATCCCTAATAGGGATTTTGTTGAATTGCAATTTGATGAGCTACACTCATCAATCAGGGATAAACAAGTTTCAATCCCTAATAGGGATTTTGTTGAATTGCAATTATATTTTCAACTAAGTAAGGGGTGGTAGTTTAACGTTTCAATCCCTAATAGGGATTTTGTTGAATTGCAATTGGCTGGCTTCTGAAAGCTTTGTCTTATTTGGTTTTCAAGGTTCAGTTGCGCGAATGCTGAAATGATAACACAATAAATTGTGATTTGGCTAGAGGCAAATCGCTGAAAGCCAGTCCCCATAAGGTGCGCGGATGGTTTAAATTTACTAGTGACCTGAAAGCATTGTATAGATGGAGCAGTAGCCATTTTTTGCTCCTTCTCATTTTGTACACCTACCCATCCGCGCATAAGGCAAGAAAATTAGTCTGATTAGCGATCGCCTAATCCTTACACACCTTAATTTACCAAATCAGGGAATACCTCTTGTACAGCAGGATGCACTAAGCGATGATTCTGCACATTCACACCCTTCGCTAAGGCTGGGTTAACTTCTAGCGCCATAATTCCCAAATTCGCCAACTGGACGATATAAGGTAATGTACTATTATTGAGTGCCTGGGTTGCTGTCCAAGGTACTGCTCCTGGCATATTAGGTACGCCATAATGCACCACACCTTCTTCGAGGTATACCGGATTTGTGTGAGATGTGGCGCGTAAAGTTTCTATACAACCACCTTGGTCAACGGCTACATCAACTATTACCGAACCAGGACGCATTTGTTTAACTAATTCACGCGATACTAATGTTGGGGCCCTACGTCCTAACACTAAAACTGCACCGATAAGCAAATCTGCTTCTTTAACGGCAGCTTCAATATGAGCAGAGTTGCTGTAAAGCAATTCCACCCTAGAGCCAAACAGAGTTTCTAGGTAAGATAAGCGCTCGACACTCACATCTAAAATCTGCACGATCGCACCCATACCCACTGCAATTTTAGCTGCTTCTGTGCCGACAACACCGCCACCTAAAATTACTACTTTACCTGGCTTGACTCCAGGGACACCGCCCAAAAGCAATCCTCTACCACCTTGCTGACGTTCTAGAAATCTGGCCCCAAATTGTACTGCTAGCCGACCGGCAATCACGCTCATGGGGGTGAGCAAGGGGAGTTTGTTAGCACCAGGTTGTTCTACGGTTTCGTAGGCGATCGCAGTTGTACCACAATCAATTAAATGCTCTGTCAATTTGCGATCGGCAGCTAAATGTAAATAAGTAAATAATATCTGCCCTTTCTGCAAAAATTTATACTCAGATGTCAACGGCTCTTTGACTTTCACAACCAATTCCCGATTCCAAGCCGTTTCTGATGTGGGGACAATCTCGGCTCCAGCACTTCTGTAGTCATCATCTGAGAATCCAGCACCATTCCCGGCTTGTGTTTCTACGAAGATGCTATGACCATTTTCTCGCAGCACCCGCACACTAGAAGGACTTAACCCTACACGAAATTCTTGATCCTTATTTTCCTTCGGAACGCCGATTTCCATATATAGCCTCTGATAATTTTTTTGTTTAACTCTAGCCTGCGAATCTCAAGCTTGCTACCGACTTATTACAGATAGCTGTATTAAAGATAGTTAATCTGTGTTCTAAGTTTCTTAATTTAATCTGAGTAGCCCCAAACTCAAGCCCTTGACTATTACCCCAGTGTTTATACAATATATAAAGAATAGTAACAATTTATTAAAAGAGCGATTGTATAGCTCCCTACTAGGAAGCTTTTGCTGAATCAATCAAGTCATCTTGACATTCAAGCACTGCAATTAGCTCATAAGTTACCAAGTTTAGGGTAAAGCTGAAGGGGAAAATACTATTCAATTCCTTTAACCTTTACCGCTTATACCTGACAATTGCTGTAAATTCTCATATCAACTCCCGTTTGCCAAAAAAAAGGTTTCTTAAAAATGACACAAACACAACCAACAATTACACCTAAACTAGAAGAGCCAAAGTTTGGCTTTAACGAATATGCTGAACGCTTGAATGGTCGAGCAGCAATGATTGGCTTCGCTTTGATGCTGGTGATTGAATATGTCACCAATCAAGGGGTGCTATCATGGCTGGGTCTGAAGTAGTGCCACTAACCAGCACAAGGTGCAACTTCTAAGCTAGTAGTTAAAAGAGTTTCAACCAGCTGGAACAACCAGTTGGTTTTGACTTTGGCGATTGATAGTGAAATGCTTTGCACTAGAATGTAAGCAAGAGAGGAATCAAAATACCTATTAGTGATAGAAATATCATAGACTTGCAACTAGTATGTGCAAGACAATAATGACTATACTTCCTCCCCAACTAAAGAAAATCATAATTAGTGTCTGCCTTCGATGAGAAAGGCAAATTATGGGTGAGGTATTCTTGGTAAATATACACAAAAGCTGAACTGGAACCAACCAAGCTGTGATGAATGCTGTATTACCTCGTTTTTTGAAGTCAACCTACCGAAAAGAGCCACTAATCAGTGTATTAGTGACGATGGGCGCTATAGATGCCCTGATTGGCGGATTGAATGATAGCTGGTCATTGTTCGCTTTTGGTTTAGGAACAACAGGCATAGCGCTAGCCTTTAAGCTGTGGCGTTTCCAGCAGCGCCGTCCTCTACCAGAGGAACCTGTGGTGCAACATTATTTGCCCTCTCGTTCTTCTAGTGCGCCTTTACCAATGTTAAGCGTTTCTAAGAAAAAACCATCTCTTTAAGAGTGTTGAGTTATGAGTTGATAATTCATAATTCTAAGTGGTTTGTTTGTATATAAAAAGTGAGGAAAAACTGTGAGTAGTGAGGGAAGAGGTGGGGATAATTTTCTGCGTCCGTATATTATCCTGTCATTTATGGCAGCTGTTGCCCTTCCAGTGACTATCTGGCAAGGGTTTTACATTCATCAAGCTCATGCTGCCGTTGAAGTAACACCAAACTCCCCAACTACTAACAGCTTTGCTAATGCCCAACTACTTTACACACTCAGAGGACATAACGGAACTGTTAAATCTCTCGCTTTCAGTCCAGATAGCAGACTTCTTGCGAGTGGAGGTGCAGAAAATGAGGGTATTATTCGCCTGTGGAATCCAGCAAATGGTAAAAAGTTAGGTGATATTAACAAAGCACACAAAGCAGCTGTAGAGTCTTTAGTGATTTCACCAGATGGGCAAACCCTTGCTAGTTGTAGTGATGACAACACGATTAACCTCTGGAGTCTGAAAAATTTTAAATTTAGCCGCTCTTTTGTGGGACATACCAGCAACGTATTATCTTTAGCGGTGTCTCCTGATAGTAAACTTCTGATCAGTGGAGCTTTGGATGGGATTCGGCTATGGGATTTACTACAGCAGCGCCCTTTAGGGACTCTAGTACGCTTCGATAACTTGATTTATACTCTAGCCATTAGCCCTGATGGACAGACCTTGGCTAGCGGTGATAGTAAGGGTGTAATCAAGGTATGGAGCTTGAGTACTGGTAAATTAATCAGTGAATTTGTGGCTCATTCTAATGTTGTTAGCGCTGTCATCTTTACACCAGATGGACAGACATTAGTGAGTGCTAGCCGCGATCGCACAGTCAAACTGTGGAATATTAATACTGGAGAATTAGTCCGCACCCTTACAGGACATAATAACTGGGTAAATGCGATCGCCATTAACCCCGATAGGCAAACCCTGGCTAGTGCCGGTAGAGATGGGATTAAGTTGTGGGATTTAACCACAGGTGAGTTAATAAATACACTGAGTGGACATACAGACTGGGTAAGTGCGATCGCTTTTAGTCCCAATGGTAAAATCCTCGCCAGTGGCGGATTTGATCGACAAATCAAGATTTGGGGAACTCCACAAAAACGTAATTAACAGCGAATACTAGAACCCCAACTTATTTAAAAAGTCGGGGTTCTGAATGGCTACCGTCCAGGTTCTTAGCCTAATGGCGATTTTTATACAAAAAGAGCGATCGCCACAATACCTTGTCTTTGAGGAGAAGGTATTGCAAGCATTTACAGTGTTTGCTAAACTTTTGTCTTGCTTTTTTAGAGTTTTTATAGTAAAAAATCAAGCAAAGCTCAGATTAGATTTTGCCATAACTATGCAAAATCAAGTGTTGTAGCCACCAAGAGCGATATCTACAACGACCTACACCTACGCCAATTGTTCAATAACTGTGAATACTTGATGAAAATACAGCCGAGCTAATATCTTATCCAGCAAATTACTGTCAGTATAAACATAGGTAACTTCAAATCATCTATGCAGCTACTTGCCCTCTATAATCGGAACAATTTCTGAACTTAGACAATCTTAGAACTGGTCATCGTCAGTAAATGCACTCAGGTAAAAATTACTATCTTGGCTGAAGCAAAGGTTTGTAGCGCTCAAGCGCTATTTGAAACGTAAGATAACTTGCTACTTAAATGATGTTTAATTTTCCCGAACTGCTTTTGATCCCCATTTCGATAGAATGACTAGGCAGAACCCTAAAACTAAAAACCGCTTTTGACTGCGACGCACATGAATCAACTGAACAATGGTTTTACGATATTTCTAAGTCTGCTAGTCGAGGCGATGCCTTTTTTGCTTCTTGGGGTCTTATTCTCTAGTTTGCTGCTATTTTTTGTTGATGAGCGCAAATTAGTAGAAAAAATGCCCAAAAATCCGCTGCTGGGTGCTTTAGTTGGCAGCTTGATCGGCTTTTTATTTCCGGTGTGTGAGTGCGGGAATGTGCCAGTAGCGCGGCGGTTCCTGATTCAGGGAGTACCCACACCAGTGGCCATTGGTTTTTTGCTAGCAGCGCCAACAATTAACCCAATTGTAATTTGGTCAACTTGGACAGCATTTCGAGATCAGCCAGAAATAGTGGTTTTACGAGTCGTATTTTCTCTAGCAATTGCCACAATTATTGGTTTTGTTTTCAGTTTTCAAAAGGACTTAAATCCGATAATCCAACCTGCAATCGCTCGGTATATGAAGTTTAATCCACCCGCGCAGCCGGAAACCAAACGCCGTGGTAAACGTTACCAAGTAGAACAGCAAGAAGCGATACCAAATATCTTGCAATCCGGGACTTATATTTTAGGAGGAAAAACAGGTATACCTCTGCGGATAGATGCTAATTTTGTACAGGCTACTACCCCGGTTTCTAATACCAATAAACCCCTTGCAGATAAACTGCACCTAGTGGTAGATAATAGCATCCAAGAATTCCGGGAATTGGGGGGAGTGATGATTTTAGGTAGTGCGATCGCAGCAGCGATTCAAGTCTTAGCTCCCCGTGAATTAATTCTCAGTTTGGGTGCTGGGCCAATTAGCTCGATTGTAGTCATGCTGATATTAGCAGTAGTGGTGTCAATTTGTTCTACAGTCGATTCTTTCTTTGCTCTATCTTTTGCCTCGACCTTTAGTAGTGGTTCCTTGTTAGCATTTCTAGTGTTTGGGCCAATGATTGACATCAAAAGCGTTGGTTTGATGTTATCTATTTTTAAGCCCAAAACTGTCTTTTACCTATTCGCTTTAGCAGCACAGTTAACATTCTTGTTCACCCTTTTCATGAACTTGCATGTTATTTAAAAAATTAGTCTTTTGTTCTTTCCTAATAATTAATGGCTAACAAAAAAACCAAATCTAAAATACCAAATTTGTTACTACCTTGGCTGGATGCCTTAGCAATTACGGCTTGGGGAATTTTGATGTTGAGATATTGGCTAACTAATAAGCTGAACCTCTTAATTCATCCAAATTACTTTTGGTTGGTGATTGTGTGTGGGATCTGCTTGATTATTATTGGTTCTTTTAAGATACAGGAACTTTGGCAGCGCCGTCGCCGTGATGTTATGCCAAACAGCCAGCATATTAGTTTATTTCCCCCTGGTTGGGGCAGTGTTTTATTGTTGATTACAGCGATTTTAGGTTTTATCATTACACCGCAAGTTTTTGCTAGTGACAAAGCACTCCAAAGGGGCGTAACCACCGATTTATTGGGAAGTACACGCGTCAAACCCCAAGCCTTTCGAGCTACTGTTCGTCCAGAGGAGCGATCGCTTGTAGATTGGGTACGCACTGTTAATGTATATCCAGAACCAGATGCATATACAGGCCAAAAAGTTAAAGTTCAGGGATTTGTTATTCATCCACCAGACATAGGAAAAGAATATTTGTTCTTAGCCCGATTTGTCTTAACTTGCTGTGCAGCAGATGCTTACCCAATAGGATTACCCGTTAAACTCCCAAACAATCAAGAGCGTTACTCCCCTGACACTTGGCTGGAAGTAGAAGGGCAAATGACGACAGAAAATTTGGCAGGTAAACGCCAACTGACCATTGCCGCTACTTCTCTCAAAAAGATTCCTCAACCCCAGAATCCTTATAGTTATTAATTATTTGTTGATGACTAATGACCAATGACAAATGACCAATGACAAATGACAAAATCTAAAGCATTTATCCAACCACTCGATCGGATAGCGATCGCACTAATGCTACTGCTAAGTGTGCTGATTGGGTTAATTATATTGCAAGGTGATGTGGTAACTGCTCGTGTGCGCGACTTTACCTGGCAAAATCAACAGATTGGGGCGGAAGATAACTCCTTCACCCTCACCTTCAGCCGCCCAATGGAAACAAAAAGTGTAGAGGATAACTTGAAAATCGAGCCACCCCTAGCAGGTAAATTCAGTTGGGCAGGGCGGCGAATGGTTTATACGCTGTTAACACCAGCACCTTATGGCACGAATTATAAATTGCAGTTACAGGGAGCTAAAGATAAGTTTGCACAGCAAGAGGGCAAAAATCGCTCGATCCAGGCTTTTACAGGTAGCTTCCGCACACGCGATCGCGTCATTCTTTATATCGGAACCAATCAAGAAGAACAGGGGCGATTAGTTCTATACAACTTAACCCAAGAGCAAAAAACGGTACTTACCCCCAAAGACTTGATAGCAATGGACTTCGAGTCATTTCCAGATGGAGAGAAAATTTTATTTTCGGCTCGCGCCAGCAATAACGAAGACTTACTTTCAGCCCAACTGTACACAGTCACAACAGGCGTTTCTAGTAAATCTGGACAAGAAGCACAACCACGAGGCAAAGTTGACCTAGTTTTAGATAGTAAAGATTATCAAAACCTGAAATTTGACTTATCACCTGATGGGCAAACTATTGTCATCCAGCGCGGAAACAAAAATAATCCCGGCGACTTTGGACTATGGTTTATGCCAGCAACCAGCGACGGTTCAGCAGAAAAATCCACCCCTAAACGTCTGAAGAGCCAACCAGGGGGAGACTTTATGATCACCCCAGATAGTAAAGCCGTTGCAGTTGCCCAAGGACAGGGAGCAGCAATCTTACCACTGCAAGGTGATGCCAGTAAACCTCTAGATTTTCTACCGCAGTTTGGTTTGGTACAAGCTTTCTCTAAAGATGGCTCTCAAGCAGCGATGGTAAAGTTTAATACAGATTACACGCGAGATTTGTTTTTAGTGACAAACCAAGGTGTACAGAAACAACTATTAAAAACTACAGGCTCAATTCTCAGCTGTCAATTCGATATTGCCTCACCCACCCTCTATTGCTTGCTGACACAGCTAGTATCCAAGGAACAATATATAGAACAACCTTATGTAGTGGCAATTGATTTGAAAACCGGGCAACAGAAACCACTGCTAGTACTGCCTCCCGCTCAACGAAATGTGCAAATGAGTTTATCTGCTGACGGTTTAGGCTTGTTATTTGACCAAGTAGTACCGCAGGCAAACCCCCCAGCATCATTACCCACCAACACTTTGAAAACTGATGATGGAGATGTTATTGCTACCAGTAGCCTGTGGTTAATGCCTCTACTACCCATCGCTGATGCTGCGACTGTTGAAATTAGACCAGAACAACTCCCCTTAGCCGGATTTCGTCCCCGGTGGCTACCTTGACCGAAGAGGCGCGGGAGCAAAGGCAGGGGAAAAATAGTGGAATTACCACCATACGGTTCGGATAAGCATTTTTCACTTTCCTTGTGGTCTGGGTAAAGAATGTATTTAAAATCTTTCCCCTTTAACCGAACCGTATTGGAATTATGCTTGCCTGGCTAGGTTTCAGAGCAAGTAAATTTATTTATGCGCTACACATTTTTAGTCTTTACAGGAATCTTAATCACAAATTCTGTGCCTTGCTCTGGAACAGAAATACAGCTGATTTTTCCGCGATGTTGTTCGACTATAATCTGGTAACTAATCGATAGACCTAAACCCGTGCCTTTACCCACGGGTTTAGTAGTAAAAAAAGGGTCAAATAATCTTGCACGCACTTTCTCATTCATTCCACAACCATTATCAGCAATGGTTATTGCTACCCATTCTGGATCGATTACTTCGGTAGAAATACGAATTACTGGTAATAGGCAATTGGGTTTTTCTAGTTGATTATTAGCTCTAAACCATGATTTATTACTATCTTGTAATGCATCAATAGCATTAGTAATGATATTCATAAAAACTTGATTTATTTGAGCAGGATAGCATTCTATTAAAGGTAATTGACTATAATGTTTAACAACTTCAATTTCTGGAGTTTTATCTGTAGCTTGTAAAAAGTGCTTTAAAATCATTAAAGTACTATCGATACCTTCATGAATATACACTTGTTTAATTTCTGCTTCATCTAAACGAGAGAAATTTCGCAGTGAGCTAACAATTTCAGTAATTCGTTCGGTTCCTACTGTCATAGAATTGAAAGTTCTTGTCAAGTCTCGAATTAGAAAATCTAAGTCATTCTCTTTAACTAACTTTTTGATTTCTTCAGGAGGATCTGGATAATATTTCTGATATTTCTGAATTATTTTTACAATAGAATGTGTATATTCTTTAGCATAGCTGAGATTACCATGAATAAAGTTAACAGGGTTGTTAATTTCATGAGCAATACCAGCAACGAGTTTTCCTAAGCTAGACATTTTTTCGTTATGCACTAATTGAATTTGAGTTGATTGAAGCTTTTTCAAAGTCTCCTGAAGAGAAGCATTTGTTTGTTCAAGGTGATCTGATTGACTTATAGTAGATTGCTCAGAAACATCTAATAACTGATTTAGTGTTGTAATCTGTGAATTAAGATATTGAAACGTTTCATCATCTGTTGTCGTTGAAATATTCTCATCTACAAGAGGCTGCTCTTGCTCGGTAAAAGTTTTTTCATTTTCAAAAGGTAGTATTGCCATTTTTACATTTAGTGCTAAAGGACGAAATAAATCGACGCTTATCTGAGGAATAGCAACTTTCAAGAACATGATAATTATAAATATGTTACCTGAAGGCAATAATCCTCCAAAGCCAACTACAGACTTGATATTATAAGGAATTACAAATGATGTTTGTGAAGGAATATAAGGACTACCCAAGGCATCAGGGATATAAAAGACGTTATACATCCTCTGTTCTAAATCAGTTAATAAATTCAGGTCTGGTCGCACTACAGTATCAAGATTTAACCCTAGTTGTTGGATAAGTTGAAAAATCATAGGTATCTGAGCAATCATCTCTTTACTGAAGAGAGGAATTACTTTGTGTCCCTCAGATTTATGCCGTGAGTTCCATTCTGATTTTTGTCCAGCAGTTGACAATAAAGTTAAACACTTGAGATTATTTTCTAGTACATCATTGCTAACAAGACTATGTGTATATTCTTGTAATTTTGGTGGGAGTTCTCCGTAAGAGTGAGTTTTGAAAAAACGGACAAGCGCACAGGATCTTTCACCAGATTTTAAATCAATTAAATTGTTATAAAGATATTGGACAATATGATTACCAACTTCCTCCATACTGTTAGCTTTTTTGCCTAAACTACGCAGAGCTAAACCACATTCTGACATATCTCTCATAGTAAACATTTGCAAGTCATACATAATATATATCCC
>NZ_JACKZS010000566.1 GCF_014222285.1 Nostoc sp. UCD121 | reverse complement strand
GTATTTCACACCGCAATGGTGCACTCTCAGTACAATCTGCTCTGATGCCGCATAGTTAAGCCAGTATACACTCCGCTATCGCTACGTGACTGGGTCATGGCTGCGCCCCGACACCCGCCAACACCCGCTGACGCGCCCTGACGGGCTTGTCTGCTCCCGGCATCCGCTTACAGACAAGCTGTGACCGTCTCCGGGAGCTGCATGTGTCAGAGGTTTTCACCGTCATCACCGAAACGCGCGAGGCAGCTGCGGTAAAGCTCATCAGCGTGGTCGTGAAG
>NZ_JACKZS010000191.1 GCF_014222285.1 Nostoc sp. UCD121 | reverse complement strand
AAATTGCACCCAGTGGGGGGGTCAATTCTGCATGGGGGGTGGGGTCAAATTTGACCCACAAAGGTATTCCCATTAAGGTAATCCCATCTAAGGAATTCACACTAAGTGCAGTCCCCCCAAAAAACGAGTGTGTGTGTGAAGAAACTAACTTGGATTTACAACCAAATCAGGAAGAAGAACCAATTCCCGAATCTTCGTCTTCACAATTAAACCAGGAAGAACCAATTCCCGAATCTCTCACTTCGTTGTCAAATCAATCCGAGTATGAGCATCAAACAGACATTCCCTCATGTAGACCAACTATTGCGGCGGGGTTGTTCGATAAAAAAAACGAACAAGCAAACAAGAAACCAAGCAAACCAAAATTTCAGTCGATTGATGATTTGCTCAATCACATCTTGCTTGACCCCGGCATCTTGGCATCTGAGCCTTTACCCGCAGTTTACAGAAATGAAATCAAGCTCCGTTCTTGGCGTTTCCCTTGGCGCACTTCTTGCAGAGACAACATTTACCAAACCTGCGATCGCCGTTTGGTGGAGTTAATCGCCAAGGAGAGAGCCGAGTGGGACAAGGTTAATTGGCAGCAAAAAGTCCCCACTGTGATCAAATCAATCAGCAATTTGGAGGTGAGTAAAGCTGGTTTAGAAGAACTGCTGGTTTATTGGTCAAAAGTTCTTGAATCATCTACGCCACAAACTGAAGAATCAAAATCCAACGACCAACCCATCGGTTATTACTCAAATCGTTCTCTTGATTGGCATAAAGCCACATTCTCTGAACTTCTAGACCGCATGGATGAAGTTGGCAAGGACAAAGCGATCGCTTCTTTCAGCAGCCGTTATGACCAACAAGACCCAGGTGCAACGCTCAAATGGTTGGATTGGTTAAAACTTACGCATCCTCAAATGTATATGTACTTACATCCGCAAGCTGCGTGAACAATATGGGATCTAGATTTTCTAGAAATCAAAATTTTCAAATGAGGTGAACTATGACACAAGACAAAACAAACTTCACATCGCAACAAGACCGCTTACCCCCACAAAGCATTGAGGCTGAAGAAGTAATACTTGGTGGCATTATGCTCGACCCAAGCGCCATGAGCCGAATCAGCGATCGCTTAGTAGCAGATGCTTTTTACATCAATGCCCACAAAGACATCTATCAAGCAGCCCTACGACTGTACAGCCAAGGATTACCAACAGACTTGCTTTGCATTACCAACTGGTTGTCTGATAATGGTTTATTGTTCCGTATCGGTGGACGCAATAAACTGGCCAGTCTAGTTGACCGTACTGTGTCAGCTGTGAACATCGATGTTTTAGCTGACTTGGTAATGGAAAAATACCAAAGGCGGCAGTTAATCCTTGCTGGCACTGAGATTGTTCAACTCGGCTATGCCACCGAAACCGATTTACCTGTAATTCTCGACGAAGCCGAACAAAAAGTCTACAGCATTAAGTCTGAGCATTCTGCCTCTGACTTGGTTCATATTTCTCATGCCCTAGCCGACACTTTTACCGAAATTGAAGCGCGTCATGCTGGTACAGGTTCACCAGCAGCAAGCAGTGGATTTTATGACCTGGACAGTATACTCGGCGGTGGTTTTCGCAAAGGACGGTTGTATGTACTGGCTGCTCGTCCTTCTGTTGGTAAATCCGCTTTGGCTGGTAATCTCGCTCTTAATGTTGCCAAAACTGGGAAGATGCCTATTTGCGTTTTCAGCTTGGAAATGTCTACTGATGAGTACGTACAGCGATTCTTAAGCAGCGAATCCGGCATTGAGAATAACTTCTTGGAAACTGGGAAGGTAAATGAAAGCCAGTGGCAACCCTTGAGCGTGGCGATCGCAGAGTTGAGCGAACAACAGATTTTTATCAACGACGAATCTTGCCCTTCTCTTAATGAAATCCGTAGCCAAGTCCGCCGAATTTCATCCCATTACGGTGGTGTTGGGCTTGTGATCATTGACTACTTACAACTGATGGCGCTTGATACTGATTCACGGGTGAACATGGCTCAACGAGTCGGTGAAATCAGCCGGGGATTAAAGAGATTAGCCAAAGATTTGGATGTGCCTGTACTAGCTTTGTCCCAACTCAACCGCGAAGTTGAACACCGTAACGATAAACGCCCTGTACTAAGTGATTTAAAAGACAGTGGTGCTGTTGAGCAAGACAGTGATGTTGTAATCATGCTTTACCGCGAAGAAATGTATAACCCCGATACCCCAGATCGTGGCATTGCTGAGTTAGTTGTTCGCAAGCAACGTAATGGCCCCACTGGTACAGTCAAGCTTTTATTTGACCATCAGTTTACCAGATTCAAGAATTTATCTCGTGGTCGTAGTTTTTAAGGCTCTACTGGAGGATAAACATTGTCTTTTACGCAAGATAGGGAACTGAGAATGATTGAAACTTACCAACAGCTTTTACAACAATGGGCGGCTCTTGCCCCTGATGAATGCTCTACCACTGACAGGGATTACAGGTTTAAGGTAAAAGTGCTGCCCCAAGTTGAAAAATGTTCTTTCGATAACCCCTGGCGTTCTGTTACTTCCAAAAACCTTACTTGGCGACTTCATATAGCTGAAGATGTAATTCTCAGACAGTTGAATTTTGTTCTTCTAACAGTTCTACATCGCTGTTCTAACCGTCAGTCCAATATTCATTTCACTTTCATAGAGCTTGGAACTATTGCCACAATCTGCAACGGGCTGAAGTCGCAAATACATCCACATCCAGCGATCGCAGCATTAGACGCATACATTCAATTACTGGAGTTTTAAAACCCGTGAAAGCGCTATCCGTCCGTCAGCCTTGGGCAATAAACAATTCGCAATTCGCAATTCGCAATTATTAACTAGGAGTAAGAGAGATGAATCAACAACTTAGTATTGCTGATAGAACGAAAGCTTTGGCAATAAGAATAGTTAAAGCTTGTACTTTCCTAGATGAAAAGCCTGGAGTTTGTCGAACATTATCAAAGCAGTTACTCCGAAGTGGTACTCCTATCCAATTCGCAATTGTAATGTTATGGAACTTATCTCACCAAATGAACCAACTTTTGAATTACATATCCGTAATTGCGAACTGCGAATGGGCGAAAAAGCGAATTGTTCTGAATACTGGTTAGAAATATTAATCGAGGCAGAATTGGTTGATAAAAATAAGTTTGAGTCCTTGCTTCAAGAAACTAGAGAAATTGGAAAAATCTTAGTTGCATCTACTCGAAAAGTTAAAGAGAAAATCAAGCAATGAAATTAATTGCGAATTGCGAATTGCGAATTGCGAATTGTTTTGGTTGGGGGATGCCTGGGCAATATCACTGGAAGCTGGAGAATCCGCGCGAGATTACACCGATTCCTTACATTGGGCGGTTGGGAATTTTTGAAGTGCCAGATGATTTGGTGAGGGAGGTGGCCGCATGAAATCAGTCCTCTCGCTTTTCTCCGGTATCGGCGGACTCTGCCACCACGGAATATCAGCCGCAGGTCTATCTCACAAATTCCAAGTCCAGCAATTTGTCGAAATCTCCCCTTATTCTCAATCACAATTGCGCCATGAACAACCAGAAATTCCAATCCACGCAGATATTACCAACTACCACTGCCACCGACGACAATTCGACATTTTGTGTGGGGGATTCCCCTGTAGTGGCACCAGTAACGCTGGAGATAAAAAAGGACTTAACGACCCCAGGTCTGGACTGTGGCGCGAAATGTTCCGCATCATCAACCAGTGTAGACCAGCAATCGCTCTCATCGAAAACCCAACAGGGCTACTCTCTAGAGGAATGGCAACAGTCCTCGAAGACCTTTCCCAAATCCGGTACGTATGCGAATGGGAAACTATACCCGCGTACTGCCTCGGCTTGCCACATGAAAGAGAAAGAGTCTTTATCATTGCCTACCCCAATGGCTTATTCTACCGTCAACAGCCAACCCCCTGGGCAGACCAAATTGGAAATCAGATTACGCAAGTACGGTTCTCTCATGAAGACCGAAGCTTTGAACCCGGTATTCGTGAGGTGGCTTTTGGGATTCCCGTTGGAGTAGCCAAGGGAATCAAGGGCAATTATGATGCCCGTCGTGCTTATGGTTTAAGTTGTTCTCCACGGCAAGCTGCGATCGCTTGGAAACGAATTGACTATTTGTGCAGTCTTTTCGCTCATAATGAGGCATAAACATGATTAACCTTGTCCAGACTTTAGAATCATGTTGGTATCTTTCGCCACCTTGGGGTAAAGAGATTCCCCCCTTAGAAGTTTCCCTGTTGGAGGAAGTCTACGTCACTACCACCAAATCTTTCGGTTACTGTTGCGGTGTAGAGTGGTCAGCTAAAGGCTGGAGTTATGAGATTGTCTCCAGCAACGATAATCTAACTGTTTTAGGACGTGAAATCATTGGTACAGGCAAGTTACAATTAGTTACCAAAGACAAACCTATGTTTGGACTGGGTGAATTAGTCGAGTTCCGATTTCATGGCGACGGGCCACCAGTAAGGATTGTCCAGAGCATTCAACTGATTTGCGATTGCTGGTTCTACTGCATCGAATGGATGTCCCCAGGAATATCTGAAAACGGTGACGCATCTGGCGAAGAGAAAATGGGGCAGGCTTCGTACCCAACCGCTCCTCCATCTACGCAGACAAGCACCCCCAAAAAGCCTGCCCCATTTTCTAAGCCGTTCCCCCGTGACGAGCTTTTTACTTTCAGAGATGCGATCGCTTCAGGGTATTTTGTATCCCCGTAAGCATTGTGAGAGACAATAACTCTACTACGGCAGCCCTATCTCTTCATACTCTTTTTTGGGCGAAGGTATTGTAATAAGAAAGGTATTACGAAGTTAGTTTAAAGCAATCAAGCTATTATATAAAGTTTATTTGAATGTTAACTTAAGTTTCTTAAATGTCTTAACTGTCCTTGCATCTTTGCCATAGTTCTAAGAAGATATCTGAGTGTAAAAAGTGCAGTAGTGTTTATTTACTGTCAGATACCACAAGCAAAGTGATTCAAAGGACATCATATTTTAAAAATATCTATGGCGTTAACGAACTTTATTGAAACAAAGTTGAACAAATATGCTCAAAAGGTTTTCAAGGGTGGTGAACACTCTGATGACCTTGCCTTTGGGCAACTGAGCTTCTATCTATCTTTGCGTCCGTCGAGTGTCGAATGGTAATTTTATCCAATCATATTAGGAAGATATAAGGTGCGATTCGTTCTAGAGTTAATTCATCGCTCTAGGTAAGAAATTCAAGTTAGAACCTTGAAAATCTTATAAATGATTGATGAATATGGGTGAAAGTCCCATTCGTTAAGGATAACGTGACTCTTTGTCTGATTACATGGAGGTTAATCACGCCTTGCGAAGCTAGTAAAAGGGCGCAATCACAAACCTCCTCGGTTGAGCTAACACTGGTACACTAATTGGGAGCCTCTATAGGGAGGGTTAACTTACGCAAAAAATCTCCTAAAAAGGCATCCTATTCCCTATCAGAGAAAACCGATATTAGCACGCCAATTTAACATGACTTCAATCAAGACACTGAGCTTAAACTAATAGGTTTAAATGGACAATGACTTCAAGCAAGCAACCTTTTGAGTTGCCTAGTTTTTATGTGCCTTGGCCCGCACGGCTGAACCCAAACCTGGAAGCGGCACGGGTACATTCTAAAGCCTGGGCTTATGAAATGGGGATTTTGGGTGGGGTAGAAGGATCAGAAGATTATGGGATTTGGGATGAGCGCAAGTTTGATGCACATGACTATGCGTTGTTGTGTTCCTATACCCATCCAGATGCCGATGAAGCCATGCTTAATCTGGTAACTGACTGGTATGTTTGGGTATTTTTCTTCGACGATCACTTCCTTGAGCTTTACAAGCGTAGCCAAGATATGGCTGGGGCTAAGAAGTACCTCAATGGACTGCCAGCGTTTATGCCTGTGCAACCCCAAAAAACGCCACCAGAACCCACCAACGCCGTAGAACGGGGTCTAGTAGACCTCTGGGATCGTACCATCCCCAATGCCTCCGAAGATTGGGTAATCCGATTTTCTGAGAGTACCATCAATCTTCTCAAAGAATCTCAGTGGGAACTCGCCAATATCAGCCAAAATCGAGTTGCTAACCCGATTGAGTACATTGAGATGCGCCGTAAGGTGGGGGGAGCGCCCTGGTCAGCTAACTTAGTGGAACACGCGGTTGGGGCAGAAATTCCGGCTGCGATCGCCCCGACTCGACCAATGCGTGTCCTCAAAGACACTTTTTCTGATGGGGTACATCTGCGAAATGACATCTTCTCTTACCAAAGAGAAGTGGAAGAAGAAGGGGAAAATGCTAACTGTATCTTGGTTTTAGAACGATTCCTGGATGTCAGTACCCAAGAAGCAGCCAACCTCACTAACGACTTACTAACATCTAGGGTGCAACAGTTTGAGAACACCTTTGTCACTGAGCTTCTTTCTTTGTTCGAGGAATATAGTTTGAGTCCCGATGAGCGTCTGAAAGTCGTCTTATATGCCAAAGGACTTCAGGACTGGCAATCGGGGGGTCATGAGTGGCACATGAGATCGAGCCGCTACATGAACCAGACATCAGACAAATCTTCGACAGCAAGCTGGTTTTTAGGCGGCCCGACTGGACTAGGCACATCGGCAGCTCGTCTAGGAGCTTTGTACGATAGTTTGGGGCTAAAACGGTTCAAAAGCTTTACTCATGTCCTCTATCAGCCTGTAGGGCCAGTAACTCTGCCACAGTTTTATATGCCCTTCTCCACTAGTTTGAATCCTCATTTAGGAGAGGCTCGGCGGCACTCTAAGGAATGGGCGCGTCAAATGGGAATGTTGGATGTACTGCCAGGGATGCCCAGCATTTACATCTGGGATGACCACAAATTCGATGTGGCCGACGTAGCTTTATGCGGTGCATATATTCATCCTAATGGATCTAGTCCTGAGTTGAATATCACAGCTTGTTGGCTGGTTTGGGGAACTTATGCCGATGACTACTTCCCAGCACTGTACGGCTATAACCGAAATATGGCAGGAGCAAAAGTTTTCAACGCTCGGTTATCAGCCTTTATGCCCCTTGATGGGAGTCCTTTTCCCGAACCAACGAACCCAGTTGAACGGGGTTTAGCGGATATTTGGGCGCGGACGGCTGGGCCGATGACAGCTAATGCTCGCCGCCAGTTCCGCCGTGCGATCGAGGATATGACCGAAAGTTGGTTATGGGAACTGGGGAACCAGATCCAAAATCGCATTCCCGACCCCATAGACTATGTGGAAATGCGCCGTAAGACTTTTGGTTCTGACCTAACCATGAGCCTGTCTCGACTTTCTCAAGGGGACGAGATCCCATCAGAGATATTCCGCACCCGAACCATGCAGAATATCGAGAATTCAGCCGCCGATTTCGCCTGTTTGACCAACGATATTTTTTCTTACCAGAAAGAAATCGAATTTGAGGGCGAGATTAATAATGGTGTACTGGCGGTTCAAAATTTCCTTAACTGCAATATCCCCCAGTCCGTCGCCATTGTTAACGACCTGATGACCTCTCGTGCCCTTCAGTTTGAACATATCGTTGCAACTGAACTCCCTATTTTGTGTGACGATTTTAACCTGGATAGCAGTGCCCGGAAGAAACTGTACGGATACGTCAAGAAACTGGAACAGTGGATGTGCGGCGTACTCAAATGGCATAGGGCAGTAGACCGCTATAAGGAATTTGAATTGCGGAATAGCTCGACAGAAAAGCGGTTACTCCAAGGCCCCACAGGGTTAGGCACTGCGGCAATTCAGATTAGACCAAGTGTTGGTCAGAAAACAACTCAAACCAATGTTGGGCCAATAGTGCAGAACGTACTGAGTAGTCCGACAGGGTTAGGGACTTCAGCGATCAAAATCGGAACGCTTTTAGGAAGGAAAGGTTAGCTCAATCTGAGTCCCTATTTCGGTCAATCAAATAACTTGTCAATAAATATTACCAATGGAGATTCATCATGACTAATACAGCAAACACTCCCCTAGAAAATCTAATTGAGCAACTGCCAACGGCTTTGCAGACCGAAGCGGCGCGGAAGTTGGCAGGCACCACCAAAACCCAACCCCAGATGCAGGGAATTACCTCGCGGTGGCTTTTAAAACTACTGCCTTGGGTAGAAACCGTGGGGGGTAGCTATCAGGTCAACCGCCGCTTAACATACGCAGTTGGGGATGGACGAGTCAGCTTTTCTAATACAGGGGCCCTGATACAGGTCATTCCGCAAGAACTCACTGAGTTACCTTTATTTCGGGGATTTGAAGATGTCGAAGTGTTAAACACCTTAGCTAGTCAATTTCTACAACAAGAATTTGCTGCGGGTGATGTGATCATCCAAGAAGGTCAACCAGCCGATAGAGTATTGCTAATTGCTCATGGTAAAGTCAACAAAATTGGCGCAGGCAAGTATGACGATCGCGTTGTTTTGAGTGTATTAGCCGATGGCGATCATTTTGGCGACTACGCTTTAGTAGAAGCTCAGGATACTTGGGATGTGACTCTCACAGCCATTACCCGTTGCACCATCTTGTCTCTGCCTCAAGCAGCTTTTCAAAACCTGGTTAACCAGTCTGAAGCTTTACAAACGCAAGTAGATCAATTCAGGGAAAAATTGCGCCAACCCCAAAACCAATACGGGGAAGCCTCGATTGATATTACCTCCGGCCACCTTGCAGAAGCAGTATTACCTGGGACTTTTGCAGATTATGAACTCAATGCACGAGAATATGAGTTAAGTGTCGCTCAAACCGTTTTGCAAATCAATACGCGGGTTGCTGACCTCTACAACGAACCCATGAATCAGACTGAGGAACAATTGCGCCTCACCATTGAAGCATTACGGGAACGCCAAGAACACGAAATGGTTAACAATCGTGACTTCGGACTGTTACACAATGCCGATCTCAAACAACGCATCTTTACCCGCAGCGGCCCTCCAACTCCTGACGATCTCGATGAATTGATCTCCATTGTTTGGAAAGAACCGAGCTTTTTCTTAGCTCATCCCCGCACCATTGCCGCGTTTGGTCGGCAATGCAACGCCCTTGGACTTTATCCCAACCCTATCCCTACAGGTAATAGTGCAATTCCGTCTTGGCGTGGTATTCCCATCTATCCTTGCAATAAAATTCCCGTTACGAAAGAGCGTACTAGCTCGATCCTGTTAATGCGTGTGGGAGCAAGCAACCAGGGTGTCGTTGGTCTGCATAAAACTGGCATTCCTGATGAATATCAGCCTAGTTTATCTGTCCGTTTCATGGGTATTAACGAAAAGGCTGTTATTTCTTACCTAGTTAGTGCTTACTACTCTACAGCCGTTCTTGTTCCTGATGCACTAGGCATCCTTGAAGATGTAGAAATTGGTCTCTAAGTAGTCGAATATCCTCCCCAATGTAGGGGCGGGGCGTACCTTACGGAAAGGCGGAGCCTACGCCCCTACCCCCCAATGCTCTCTGTTAGAAATTTCAGGAGGTAAGCAAAACCCACGTTTTAAAACGTGGGATTGAAGCAAGGACACTTTCTTTGTATCTCGCGCTACAACGCATCTCGATACTATTCTTCTTTTAAACTGGGCTTCATACCCCAGAACTAAAGTTGTTATTCATACTTCTTTCCTCTTGCCCTCTGCCTCCTGCTTTCTTTGTAAATTTAGTTGTATGAAACGTTAACTGTATGACAGATGCTTTGATTAGGCCCGATTTAGTCCAAGAAAACGGGCAACTCCAGATGAGCTTAAGCACGAAAGGGGCGCGGAATTTAGCCACAACCACGAAAACTCCGCCCCAGATGCAAGGCATTACCCCCAGGTGGTTGTTACAGATGTTGCCTTGGGTGCAAGTTAAGGGTGGGGCCTATCGGGTTAACCGTCGCTTGACCTATGATGTTGGTAACGGAAGGGTCAGCTTTACCAATACAGGGGCCCAAGTGCGGGTAATCCCCCAAGCCCTTTGTGAACTATCTTTACTGCGTGGTTTTGAGGATATTGAGGTACTCAACGCTTTAGCAGACCGCTTTGTACAACAAGAATTTGCCCCTGGTGAGGTAATTGTACAGGAAGGTCAACCAGCTAACCAGGTGTTATTAATTGCTCATGGTAAAGTTAATAAGCTGAAGGCAGGCAAATATGAGGCGGAAGCTTTACGGGATATCTTAGCTGATGGCGATTGTTTTGGTGGCGAAGCTATAGTTCTATCTCAGGAAACTTGGGAGGTTAGCTTGAAAGCTATTACGCGCTGCATAGTTTTGTCTTTGCCAGTACAGGCGTTTCGGGAGTTGATGAACCAGTCTGAAGCGTTGCAGACTCAGGTTGATCGCTTTAGAGCTATATTAAGCAAACCCCAGGATCGGCATAATCAAGCGGCGATCGCCATGACTGCGGGTCATAGTCAGGAAACTGAGTTACCCAGGACATTTGTTGATTACGACTTGAGTCCACGGGAATATGAGTTAAGCCTCGCTCAAACCATTTTACGGGTGAATACACGGGTTGCTGACCTCTACAACGAACCCATGAACCAGACGGAGCAACAATTACGGCTGACTATCGAAGCGTTGCGAGAACGGCAAGAATACGAAATGCTGAATAATCGTGATTTTGGATTGTTGCACAATGCCGATCTTAAGCAACGCATCTTTACCCGCACCGGGCCACCAACTCCAGATGATTTTGATGAATTGCTTTCTCGGCGGCGGAAATCCCATTTTTTCCTAGCTCACCCTCGCGCGATCGCTGCTTTTAGCCGGGAGTGTAACCGTCGTGGAATCTATTCCCCAAGCACGGAGGTCAACGGAAAGATTGTACCTGCATGGCGCAACTATCCGATTTTTCCTTGTAACAAAATTCCGATCACTAAAGAGGGTACTAGCTCTATTTTGATATTCCGAACCGGAGAAGAAAACCAAGGGGTAATAGGTTTACACAAAACGGGTATCCCTGATGAATACCAACCCAGTTTGTCTGTGCGGTTTTCGGGTATCAACGAAAAAGCGATCGCTTCTTATCTTGTCACCGCCTACTACAGTGCAGTTATACTTATTCCCGATGCACTTGGCATCCTGGAAGATGTCGAAATTGGGCGCTGAGGAAAGGGTAAACCTGACTTTTTTTATAGTGATTAAATTAAATGCCGTCGTGACAAATTGCTGTCTTTGAAATAGGCAGAGCGTTGTTTGATAGTTCCCTCCAACCAGCTTTTGTCGATTAGGTGTAGTACTGTAATCTTAAAAATGAATTATTTATGGTGAATACTCAAGTCTTTGAATGGTCATCTGTTAAAGAAACTAACTTTGACCTGAAAGCTTATTTATCAGAACGGCGATCGCAAGTTGAAGCAGCGCTTGAACAATCAATCACTGTAGTCTATCCAGAAATACTCTACGAATCCATGCGTTATTCTCTGCTAGCTGGAGGAAAGCGCCTACGCCCGATTCTATGTCTTGCCAGTTGTGAACTGGTTGGAGGCACAGTGGAGATGGCGATGCCTACTGCTTGTACGCTGGAAATGATTCACACCTTTTCTCTGATCCATGACGATTTACCGACAATGGATAATGATGACTATCGACGCGGCAAGTTAACTAACCATAAAATTTATGGCGAAAACATCGCCATTCTAGCTGGTGATGCGCTTTTAGCCTACGCCTTTGAGTTTCTTGTGGTTCAAACCAAAGGAGTTGCTGCCCAGCAGTTATTGCAGGTTGTTGCTAAGTTGGCTCGTGCAGTAGCAGCAACAGGTATAGTTGGCGGTCAAGTTGTTGATTTACAATCTGAGGGATTGCAGAATATTGACATCGAAACTCTCAACTTTATTCATGCTCACAAAACAGGAGCAATGTTCGAAGCTTCCATTCTCTCAGGTGCAATGCTAGCGAAAGCTGATAACGAAGTTCTGCAAAAGCTTTCTTGCTATGCTTCCTACATTGGTCTAGCTTTTCAAATTGTTGATGATATTTTGGATGTAATTGGCACACAAGAAGAACTCGGTAAAACCCCAGGCAAAGACCAAAAGGCACAGAAAGTGACGTATCCCAGTTTATGGGGTATTGAAGAATCAAAACGCAAGAGCCAAGAATTAGTTGACCTAGCCAAAGCTGAACTTGTTGATTTTGGAGCAAAGGCACAACCTCTAATGGCGATCGCAGATTACATCATAGCAAGAACACAATAATCCTTAATTTGCCATACTTTTAGCGTCTATGAGGTCTGATAATTGTATTTTCTTACACTTGCAATGTCTTGTCTAAAACGTGAGCTTCAAATTGGATTTTACATAGCGCTTGCACTGGGTCTAAGATCGGAGACAGTTGGGCTTTTCTTAGTGCCATTCATTCGTGCCATTCAGTTCTGAGAGTGATTACAGAGTGAGCTTGAGCCTTTCTCAACTGCTGTGTTAGTTTTCAGATAATCCTGTACCAACTTGCAACCATAATTCAGTGCATCTAGGTGGAGAATTCGCTGCAAATTCCAAAGAATGAGCGTGTTGTCATCACCCCCTGAAGCTAGAAAACTCCCGTCGGGGCTGATAGCAATTTGCCTAATCGCTGCGGTATGTCCTTTAAGGGTCGTTATTTCTGTACCATCAAGCTTCCAGAGTTTGACAGTAGCATCTACGCTACCAGAAGCAAGTATTTTTTTATCGGGACTAAACGCAACTCCCCAAATCGCAGCACTGTGACCAATGAATGTTTTCAGCAACTTACCATCCAGCGTCCACAGCTTAACAGTATTATCGCCACTTCCAGTAGCTATCATTTTGCTGTCAGGGCTAAAAGCAACTCTCCATACTGCCGCAGAGTGTCCTACAAGGGTTCTGAACAACTTACCATCCAGTGTCCATAGTTTAGCAGTATTATCACCACTGCTTGAACCAATGAAACGACTGTCTGGGCTAAATATAACGTGCCACACTTCGGACTGATGTCCTTTGAGGATCTGTGGTGCAGGCTGATTAAGATGCCATATTTGAACAATATTGTCAACATTTGCCATTGCGATCGTTTGAGCGTCGGGACTCAATACTGCTGCATTGAAATTATCGAGAGGATCTTTGTAACTAGCAACATTAGGTATCGGCTCAATAAGTCGGGGTAACGAATAAAAACAAGAAGACTTGCTAACACCCAATTTATTGAGAGCTAACTATATTGTTCTAACGCAGGCATTCTATTTGAATGCAAACGCTTTACTATAAAGTTTGAGGACTGATAGAGAACTTTTCTCGAATAATAGTATCCAAAGATGGGATTTTATCAGAGAGAGAAATCCGGTCATGTATGTACTCAAAGAAGCTGATTCCCAATTTACGAGTAGTTGCAACAATAGACATAAAAATGTCCCACGCCTTAGTACCCTCACTCGTTTGAGTTGCATAACTAATCTTTCGTCGCTGCACCATAGTCCTAGCGGCTAATTCTGCCGGATTATTATGCAACGGTAATTCTGGATGTGACAAGACTAGCAACAGTTCGGATTCTTTTGCTGCTGTTAATTTTTTTCGCTCATCTAATCGTTTATATCCAGTTTCAGTACTGAATAACTTCCAGAATTTAGTCTTTAATTCCTGTTTGGTTTCTGAGTTTGGGGAATCTCTGTAAGCTACTAATTCTCGGTAGTAATCCCAAAATTCCCCTAAAAATTTGTCTAACGTTTGTTGATAAAAACCCACAAATGGACTTAACTTTTTATAATGTCTTGCTTCATGTACCCAACATAAAGCCAAATGATCTGTGATTAATTTGAATTGGGGTGCATCATCACAGACAAGAAATTCTACCACTGGTATTTCAGATTGCTGATGATAGAACGAAATTGCAGCTGCTTCCAAAACACGAGTCCGGTATTGAGAACCTAGCTTGCTTAAATACGTATCCAGCAATGAATTAAACTCTAATTCAGTAAAAACTGTTTCTTGCGGCAACAGTTTAATTTGATTGTGCCATTTAGTTGGGATATTAAAACTTGTGAGCAACTCGTAAGTCAGTTCATTCAGAATGTATTCAAGATCTTGTCTATTTTGCAAGACCCTAATTACGCTTAGTCGGTCTTTTTTAGTTGTAGTTGAGTAGACTGTGTACAAGGGGTTACAAATTACATTCGTGGTCTGATTCACTCCTTTAACACGGGCACTTGTTTGGTCTATGTGCTGCCATGAGCTACTTTCTAAGCCAGATGTATAAATTTGATTATACTCAGCTTCAAAATCGCCCAAATTTTTTATTAGTAGATTTGATAAATAGCCTGCGGACATTGAGATACCAATATTTTGCAAAAATTCTAGCAATTTACCTTGGGTCATATTGCCGCCGTAATATAGGCTCATCACTAAAGCTTTTATTCCCGGACCAAATTCTCCATCGTAACCAGCTGGTAAAGATGCTAGATATGTTTTTCCTTCATTTGGCGAGTAATATTTTTCTTTACGGAATAATACATTATCAGTTTGAAGTGAAATATCTTGAATGATTACCTCTTCGTAGCCCTTGAACTGTGCATCAGGCGGTAACTCACTCGCAGGATAATCCAGAATTTCTGTCCGGTCAACTTTTATGTTTTCGTTTTTGCTACTTTTCGCATGTTTTTTTGGAGTATGTCGTTCTTTTTCGGATGAATGATTGCTTTTGAAACCTTTAGACTGATTGCTCTTTATATCTGGTTTACCCTGTTCACCTTTAAGACGATTGTTTTCGTCCCGTAATTTTTGGTTTTCTTCACGTAGTTCTTTAATCTCTAGTTGTTGCTGCTCTATTACGTTTAGTAGAACAGTTAATGTATGTCGCAATGATTCATCTGCAAACTCTGATGGGTCGATGGTTTGCAACAATGCCTCTACTTGTTTTTCTGGAGATTGCTTTTGCGCCATGTGATATATTTTACGACGCTATGTGCATCTATCTACTTTTTATTTTTTGCACTACCCCGATTTATTGAGCGGATACCTAAGGCTAGCAAACTGAAAAGTAATTGATCGTGTAGAATACCATCGAGTAATTGATGCTGTCGAAGGCATCCATCT
>NZ_JACKZS010000190.1 GCF_014222285.1 Nostoc sp. UCD121 | reverse complement strand
TCAATGCCCAGCAAAACTATTGATGTCCGAGAGTACACCGTCAGAGCGCACAAACGGGAAATTCATACTCGCGTTTTTAACTTTGTGTGTAAGCAGTGCGAACAACCCACACAACGAGAAACGTAACTACGAGTAAGTTGGGGGTGTGTAGTTTACATACGTTGGCATCGCTCTTTGGGGGGTGCGATCACTGCTTCCTTTCCGCTCCCCAACGGTTTTGATAAGTAAGGTTAGTTTCGCAGGGTTTTTTTGTTGGAGTGGAGACGAGCAATGGCTTAAGCTTCTATCCTGGAATTAGAATGCACTGAAAATGACCGATGATAAACGTCGATCCAGAACGAAGCGTTGCATATACTTGGGGTTCTACACCCGAAGAGCGATTGATGTCTTTCCCTTGCGATCGCTACATGTCTAATGCTGACGAAGCATATTTTCGAGCGATTGATGTGCAAGCACCAGCGCCAGTTTTATTTCGATGGTTATGCCAACTGAAGGTAGGCTCTTACAGTTATGATTGGCTTGACCACCTAGAACGTATATTTTTTCAGGTAGCTGACTCAATTCCTGCTCATCCCAGTTCAGAGCAACTGCTGCCAGGTGTGGAAAATGTGGTAGTGGGTCAAAAATTTATGGGCATTTTTCAACTGGTTGAATTTGAAGCAAATCGGCATCTCACAATAGTCACAGATGATGAGCAAGCCATTTCTATTTTTGGTGATATTGCTGCTAGCTATGTAATTTTTCCAGTAACGTCAGATGCTTGTCGCCTTGTGCTTAAAGGTAATATTCGTTACCCCAGAAATTGCTTTTGGTCATGGATACGCTATGTATTGCCGTGGGGAGACTTATTAATGATGCGTCAGCAGTTTTTGAGATTAAAGCATTTAGCCGAACGCCCAGTTTGATTAATTTGCTGTACAGCCGGGGTGATCGCCCCGTAAGAAGTGAAGCACGGGTTCGTAAACGCTGCTGATAGTTCGATGAGAGGATTCCAAACAGGGGGACGCATAGCTATGCACTCCTGATATCGCGTTCACCTACAAGTTAGCCTCTGCAAAAACTGTACTTTTTGTCAATATCTTCTACTGGACTGCCTCTCTAGAAAGTTTTTTAGTGTTCTTGATATTTTTAGTGGGCTGAGGGCGAGTAAACTTAGAAGGGGGTTTGAAGTTTTCTATGGGTACATTTTTAAGCGCCTTGTTCATAAAATCGCGCCAGACAGGAGTAACCATTGCTCCTCCTGTTGCACCATGAGCTAATTGTTTGTTGTCATCTCTGCCTACCCAAATAGCAGTTGTTAGCTGTGGCACTGTACCAATAAACCAAATATCCTTCTCTGAAGAAGTTGTCCCGGTTTTGCCAGCAACAGGGCGATCTAGAGCAGCTCCTTTACCAGTTCCTTCTTTAACTACCGATTGCATCACGTCTATAATGCTGGCTGATGCCCAAGGGTCAAGAACTAACTTAGGCTTAGGAGTATTATCCAGTAAAACATTGCCACTACTATCACTAACGCGAGCAATAAGTGTTGGAGGTGAGCGCCAGCCATAATTAGCGAAAGTCGCATAAGCGCTGGCCAATTCCAGTGGTGTAACACCAATTGCACCTAGTGGCAAAGAAGTTACAGGTTCCATCGGACTCATGATTCCCAAGGTACGGCAAGTGGCGATGATTTTATTTATTCCTACAGTTTTGCCAATCTTAACCGCAGGAACGTTACGAGACAGTGCTAAAGCAGTACGAATTAGCATTGCACCCCTAAAGGTATTATCGTAATTGCGTGGAGAGTACGAGCCATTCATCACATCAGGGTAACTGACAGGAGAATCAAGCACCGTTGTACTTGGTGTAAACTTACCACTAGCAAAGGCAGTATAGTAAACAAACGGCTTAAAAGCAGAGCCAGGTTGGCGTTGAGCCTGAGTTGCGCGGTTAAATTCGCTCTTTTTCGAGTCTACACCACCCACCAGTGCTTTGATATAGTGGGTACGTGGGTCAATTGCGACTAAAGCCATTTGATTGTTGTTTAATCCTTGACCTTCAAGAGTTTTATGCCACTTTTTGATAGTTTCTTCTGCCATGATTTGCAAGTCATTGGCTACTGTGGTTTGCACTCGCATTCCGCCTTTAAGAGTTGCATCACGCCCAAACTTTTTAATTAGTTCCTGTGCTACAGGATTGGTGACATCAGGAAAGATACTAGCTTCAAATGACTTAATTTTACCAAGTTTAATTTCTTGCTGGAGGGCATCATCATATTCTTGCTTGGTAATCCATTTTAATTCCAGCATTCGTCCGAGTACTTGTCTTTGTTTTTGTATAGCCAAATTCTTGTTCACAAAAGGGCTAAATTGTTCTGGAGCCTGGATTACAGCCGCCATCATTGCTGACTCACCCAAAGTCAAATTCTCTGCCGATTTATTAAAGTATGTCTGTGCTGCTGTTTCCACACCATAGTTATTATGACCCCAATAAACTTGATTGAGGTACATTTCTAAAATCTGGTCTTTAGTGAAAATTTGCTCTAAGCGAATTGCTAAGACAGCTTCTGCTATTTTGCGAGTTAAAGCACGTTTGCGAGATAAAAAGAGATTTTTCACTAACTGCATAGTGATGGTAGAACCACCCTCCTTCACAGTACCTGCTGTCCAGTTAACTAAAGCAGCACGTCCAATACCTCCTGGATCAATACCAGGGTGGTTATAGAAATAATTATCTTCACCGGCTAAGACTGCTCGTTTTAAATTTGGGGAAATTTTATCTAAGGGTACAATTTTTCTGTTGGCTTCTCCATGTATACTTGCTAAATGCTTGCCTTTGATGTCGTATATATAAGTTGTTTCTGCTGGTAAGAAGTTCCGTATTTGTCTAAGCTGTGGCAAATTATGGAAACTAATGGCTAAACCAAGTACTCCTCCAGCGATAATAGAAGTTGCAAACATATTAATTGATAAGAGAGTACCACCAGTAACGAGACCTACTTGTCTCCAAAACTCGAAACTAGGTGAAGTCTTAATTCCTGCTTGTTCCTGTTCAAAAGTTTTTGACGAAGACACGGCAATTTCATTTCCTCAGTTATAGCTACAATGACAATTTATTTAACTAAACGCATGAAGAACGCTGACTTTCGTTAGCGATAGCGGGCGTTTAGCCCGTGATGAGTGGCTAAGTTTTGAGTTAAAGGACCGACTACACCACTGAGCTTTACTTGGGGGAACCCAAGACCGCAGTAGCTAACAATTAGCGCGATATCAACCTTCTCGTGGCTGCATGATTTTGCTCACACTCTTGTTGAGCTAATACCCAAGTACTGACGTTTAAAATGCTGTTTTGCAATAAGTTGTGGTTTCTAGGTGCAGCTTGAGATTCTATGAAAAAACTGCAACACAAGTATTTCGGAGAATTAGTGTGATCGCAGCAGATATCAAGCTTTTATATAATCTCCTGACAAGAAAATATAACTACTTGTTGTGATAACTACTTATGGTAATAACTACCCATTGTGATCGCTCTGAAAATATAACCCTCTAACAAAAGTTAGAAAAGATAGATTCAAAAGGGTGAATTAACATATTGATTATTTTACCAGCAATCAGCCAAACGATTCTCGCGAACGTTAACGGCTATAGTTAAATACTTAAATTTGAGTAATTATAAGCTGTTTGTCCCGTTTGAGTGAGCGGACTGGTCGTATTTTAACAGTGAATTCTGTTGTTTTGAATGCTTGGAATCCTTCATTAATTTGGAGAAGGAGAGATAATTTCAAAGTCTCTTTCCCAGATAGGGAGACGTTAAAAAACCCGGCTTCGACAAAGTAAGCCGGGATAAGCACTTATAAAAAATGACAGTTAAACCTTAGCCGTGGATAGCAGGGGCATTTAAAGCTACTGGCGCTGCTTCACCCGCAGCCAAATCTAGAGGGAAGTTGTGAGCATTACGTTCATGCATTACTTCCATACCCAAGTTGGCACGGTTAATCACATCTGCCCAAGTGTTAATTACGCGCCCTTGGGAGTCGATGACAGACTGGTTGAAGTTGAATCCGTTCAAGTTAAATGCCATCGTGCTGATACCCAAAGCAGTAAACCAGATACCAATCACAGGTAAAGCTGCTAAGACAAAGTGCAGCCATCGGGAGTTTTGGAAGCTGACATATTGCCAAAATAGCCGTCCCAGATAGCCATGAGCCGCAACGATGTTGTAGGTTTCTTGTTCTTGACCGAACTTATAGCCGTAGTTTGCAGATTCGGTTTCGCTAGTTTCACGAACTAAGGTAGAAGTCACCAAAGAACCATGCATCGCAGAAATTAAAGCACCACCAAACACACCAATGACACCTAACTGATGGAATGGATGCATTAGGATATTGTGTTCAGCTTGGAACACCAACATAAAGTTGAAGGTTCCAGAAATACCCAAAGGCATACCATCAGAGAAAGAGCCTTGACCAATGGGGTAAATTAAGAAGACAGCAGTCGCAGAAGCCAAGGGAGCGCTATAAGCTACACAGATCCAGGGACGCATTCCCAAGCGGTAGCTCAACTCCCATTGCCGCCCCATGTAGCAAGCGCAACCAATTAAGAAGTGGAAGATTACTAGCTGGTAGGGCCCACCGTTGTAAAGCCACTCATCTAAAGAAGCTGCTTCCCAAATGGGGTAGAAGTGTAAGCTGATGGCATTTGAAGAAGGAACAACCGCACCAGAGATAATATTGTTGCCATAAATCAAAGAACCAGCAACAGGCTCACGGATACCATCGATATCTACGGGAGGTGCAGCAATAAAGGCGATGATGAAGCAAGTGGTAGCTGTTAGCAGGGTGGGAATCATTAGGACACCGAACCAACCGATGTATAGACGGTTATCAGTGCTGGTGATCCACTCACAGAAGCGCTCCCAGACATTGGCGCTAGAGCGTCTTTGTAAGGTAGTAGTCATAGTTTAGAATAATTTCAAGGATTTTGTTGATGATTTAAAGTCGTTGTTCGTTGGGAATCAACAACTGATAGCATCTTAAAAAAGTTGCTAAATCTTTGCAGTAACTAATAGTTATTCAAAGTTACAAGTTGAAGTTAACTTTAGTAAGCAACCTCTGGGTAAATGACTGTCGAAGAAGCTTTAGCCATTGTTGAAATAATTCTGGAAAAAACATCTCTAAATGACTTGCAAGAAATTATTTTTCGACAGTCATGGGAACAGAAAACGTATCCAGAGATTGCTGAAAAGTTTGGTTATGATGCCGACTACATCAAAATTGTTGGCTTTCGACTCTGGAAAATGCTCTCCAAGGCGATGGGTGAGAAAGTTACTAAAGATAACCTCCGTTCGTCTTTGAGAAGATGGTGTTATCGTCAGAAGAATACTGGAGAAATCAAGGCTGATAATCCCATAAAAACTTATCAAGACTGGGGTGAAGCGCTCGACGTTTCGATTTTTTACGGACGTTTCCAAGAAATTGCCACCTTAGAGCAGTGGATTAATCAAGATCGTTGTCGGTTAGTGGCACTATTGGGGATTGGGGGAATTGGTAAAACTTCTTTATCTGTGAAGTTGAGTGAGAAACTTCAGGAAAACTTTGAGTATGTTATATGGCGATCGCTTTATAATGCCCCCACTATTGAAGCATTACTCACTAGCTTGATTCAAGTTCTCTCTCACCAACAGCAGGGAGATTTACCCGAATCTGTCAGCGCTCGCATTTCTCGACTGCTTACCTATCTCCAAAAACATCGCTGTCTGCTAATTCTCGATAATGCAGAGACAATCTTAACCAGCAATGAGGGTCGAACAGGTCAATATCGCTCTGGTTACGAGGGGTATGGCGAACTTTTTAAGCGAGTTGGTGAGTTTCGCCACCAAAGCTGCTTGGTGCTGACCAGTCGAGAAAAGCCTAAAGAGGTGGCGGTACTTGGGGGGGAAAAGTTGTCTGTTAGAACTATGCAATTATCTGGTTTATCAATCGCTGATGGACAAGCAATTTTTAGCTGCAAAGGTAGCTTTATTGGCTCGGTTAATGAATGGCAAACTTTAATTCAATCCTATGGAGGTAATCCACTGGCACTGAAGATTGTAGCAACGACCATCCGGGATTTATTTGATAGTAACATTTCTAATTTTCTTGCTCAAGGCACTGTTGTCTTCGGCGATATTCAAGATTTGCTCGAACAACAGTTTCAACGTTTATCAGCTTTAGAAAAATCAGTCATGTATTGGTTGGCGATCAACCGCGAACCTGTAAATTTTTCAGAAATACAAGCTGATTTATTATCCTTGGTTACATCTTCTCAACTCCTAGAAGCATTGTCAGCTTTAGAAAGACGAAGCCTGATTGAAAAAGGTAATGCTTTATTCACACTACAGCCTGTGTTGATGGAGTATATTACTAGTCGTTTGATTCAACAGGTTTGTGTTGAAGTTGAAACTCAAAAAACTTATCTTTTCAAAAGCCATGCACTGCTGAAAGCAACGGCGAAAGACTATATCAAAGAAATTCAACTTTACTTAATTCTCAACCCTGTAATTAAAAAGTTGCTTTCTTTGTTCGGAAGTGCAAATCGGATTGAAGCTCAACTGATGACAATTCTGGCATCACTTCGCGGCAAAAAACCAATGGATGCTGGTTATGTGGGCGGAAACACGATTAATTTACTTCATCAGCTGCAAGTGGATTTAAGCGATCGCAACTTTTCTAGTTTGACGATTTGGCAAGCTGATTTAAAAGGTGTGAATTTACACCAAAGCAACTTTGCGTACTCAGATTTAACTAAATCTACTTTTACGGCAAATCTCAGCTATACTTTTACACTAGCAGTTAGTCCAAATGGCAGTCTTCTGGCAATCGGGGATACCCTTGGTCAAATTTCCCTATGGCAAACAACAGATGGACAGCAATGCTTAACCTGGGAAGCACACACAGGTTGGGTGCGTTCTATTGTATTTAGTGCCGATGGACAAACCTTATTTAGTGGCAGTGATGACCAAACTGTTAAACAATGGGATCTCACAGGTCGATGCTTACAAGTATTCAGGATGCACACAGGCTTTGTTTGGTCTGTAGCCCAGGCTCGGCAAGAAAACTATTCAGTCCTTGCCAGTGGTGGTATGGATCAAACGGTTAAATTATGGGATATTCAGACAGGGGAATGTCTGAAAAGTCTTGAAGGACACACAGATTGGATCTGGGCGATCGCTCTGAGTAAAGATGGTAAAACTTTAGCAAGTGGTAGCGCCGACCATACTATCAAACTTTGGCATGTCAATACAGGTGAGTGCCAGAAAACACTGCAAGCACACACGGGTATTGTGTGGTCTGTAGCATTTAATGCTGATGAAAAAATGCTGGTAAGTGGTAGCGCTGATGGCACTGTGAGGATTTGGGATTTAGAAGCAATGCAGTGTTTGCAAACTCTCCAAGGTCATACAGGCCATGTCTGGTGTGTAGGTTGTAGTACTGATGGTAAAACTTTAGCAAGTGGGAGTGCTGATACAACAATTCGCTTGTGGGACATTCACACTGGAGAATGTGTGAAAACTTTGTCAGGGCACACCCACACAGTGCGATCGCTGACATTCACTCCAGATGGAAAAACCTTGATTGCCAGTGATGATAACCAAACTGTTAAGTTCTGGAATATTCATACAGGACAGTGTTTCCGAACTTTTCGCGGACATGGTAGTGGTGTGTGGGCATTAGCGACCTCTCCACTTGATGAAAATGACCGCAGCCAAGTCTTAGCCAGTGGTGAAGACCAAACAGTTAAATTATGGGATATTCATACTGGTAAGTGTATCAAAACCTTTACTGGTCATACTAATTGGGTACGAACCGTAGCTTTTCATCCCCAAGGTAATACCATTGCCAGTGGCGGTGCAGATGAAACAGTGAGAATTTGGGACATAGAGACAGGAGAATGCCTGCAAGTCTTGCGGGGTCATAGAAATTGGCTACTTTCAGTTACCTACAGTCCTGATGGACAAACTTTAGCCAGTAGTGGTAGCGACAAGCAGGTACGGATTTGGGATGTCAAGACAGGTGTTTGCCTGGGTGTGTTATGTAATCACACTAATATTGTCTCATCACTTGTTTATAGTCCTGATGGCAAGATGCTAATTAGTTGCTGTGCAGATTCCCTAATTCGAGCTTGGGATGTTGCTACAGGCGAATGCTTGAAAATTTTTCGTGGGCACACAAACGGTGTGTGGTCAGCTAAATTTAGTCCAGATGGGCAAACCTTGCACAGTAGCAGTCAAGATGCAACCATCAAAATTTGGGATTTCAAGACTTGCCAATGTCTAAGAACTTTGGAAGGACATACTGATGCTGTGATCAGTGCTGCCAGTCCTGATGGTTGTCTGCTGGCAAGCGGAGGAACCGACCAAACCGTGAGAATTTGGGATATGAAAACTGGGAAGTGCTTGAAAGTATTGATTGGACACACACGATGGATTTTTGCGATCGCATTTATCCATTCTCCGGTTAAAAGTCCAATTCTTGCTAGCAGCAGTGAAGACCAGACCATCCGCTTATGGAATGTCGAAACAGGTGAATGTCTGAAAATTCTCAGAACTCCTAGACCTTATGAAGGCATGAATATTACAGGGGTCGTCGGTTTGACGGAATCTGTGCGATCATCACTTTTGGCACTAGGAGCTATAACAGAAGGTTCTTAAATAAATGTCGGGCGAGGTTGTGTATTTGCCAGATGGTTAGGCTGTGGCATTGCAGAAGATGATGCGGCGGTTTCCCCGCGATCGGTAATACCAATTCTTCAAAATTAGGCAACAGATTCTTTCTCTTGAAAGTGCTACTAGTTTAAGTTTATTAATTCCGAATTCGATTTTATATAAGCCACACCTATATCAGCCTTGAGAAAGTTTCGTCAACCCTATGGGCTTGCTACTGTTATATAACAGTAGAAATAATTTACCGAGTTATGGTAAATGAGGTTGTGGTTTTGAACTCTCAATTAACTAATCATCAGGTCGATTTACAAGATTGCACTATTTTTTATCAGCAAAGTAAGTTGGATTCGAGTTCAACCCCCACCCCATCCTATTGCTACACGGCTGGGGAATCTCTACTGAGCCTTATCAAGAAGTGCTGGAACTACTAGCACAGCACCATACTATAATTGCTCCTGACTTGCCCAGTTTTGCAAGATCGAGTTACTCTGGTCTAATTCCTGATTACGTTAGCTATAGCAAATTTCTTCTTTCATTTTTGTCAGCTTTAGATTTACAACAATTTCATCTAGTAGGACACTCATTTGGTGGCGGGATTGCTATTACTTTATGTACACTTGTTCCACAAAAAGTCAGAAGTGTAATTCTGATAGATAGTACTGGAATTCCTACGCCATCTATACCGGAGATGATCCCGCGAAGGGCAATCGAAATGACCGCTCAACTGTTTCTGCCAAGACTCAGGTTGAAATTAGTTGATATTCCTTTGGTTTTCTCCTATAACTTGTTATTTAATACAAAAAATGTCATTCAAGGATTGCTAATTTCTTTATACGAAGATATCAGCCATCTACTACCAAAAATCCAAGCTCCTTGTTTGCTAGTATGGTCAGAAAAAGACCTAACTACGCCTCTCGATTTTCACGCTTCCTCTTTGCGATCGCATCTATAAGTTGCGGGAGAATGAGAAGTTGGAAGATGCCATACCCATCTGTTATTTTATGACCAGTTTATAAGCCATCCTCAGTTGGTAGCCAATTTTCTGATAGTTATGGATGAATCACGAATTAAGACCTGCGATGAATGTAGTAGCTTGTATACCTTAGAAAGCTCAAAGATGAGTTCCTTGTGTCCACAATGCGCTCATGTACTATATGGTTACGAATTATGCACACATGAATTCATCAATGGCAGATGTGTAAAATGTTATTGGGATGGTTCAGTATCAGATTATTTGCAAAGACTGTTATATAATAATGACCCAGGTTCCGTTCCATAGAGTGTGGTAGCATTTGGTGGGATCTATCCTAGTGTGCAAGATGGCAGTAGAACTGTTTCCATCATCCTTTCGTTGCAACTGTGGACATGAATCGGATTTCTCTGAGAATACCATCTCTGAGATGAAAAAGATGAGCATCCATAAACGATTTACTTTAAGAGACGGAGGGGATAACGAACACACAATTGTTTTTTTCAATGGCTTGGCAAAAGAGATTATTTGCCCCAAACTCAGAATCTGCACAATAACCGACTCGGAGTAATGGAATTGAAGGAATAGTGTACTACTCTGACCTACACCGCTTCTAGCCAATCGCACACTACAGACCTACACCCATCAGCAAAGTTAACCCAAAGAAGAGCCACTGCCCCTTTAGACCCATTCCAGTAAGGCTCACCATCAGCAACGCCAATTTTGGAGACTAACTGTTGGTAGAAGGAGCCAACGCTATTTTGCGTACAAAGAATGCTTAAGCTATAGGTTTTTCAGGAATTTGGTATTTGAGTTGTGAATCTATATAATGCTTCAACACTATATCGAAATGACATTCATTTCTCCACATACAAAATGGGAGAATAAAGAAATTGGGGTGCAGATCGTGAATAACAATAATCGGTGGTTTTCGTGGTTGAGTTGGGGTCTGGTTGCGGTATTAGCACTGTTCTTGTGGGTGTGGTGGATATACTTATCTCCTCTCCCCTACACGAATCCCTGGCGGAGCCTCGGACTGCATGGCACGACTTTGCTAGCAAGCATCTTAGTATGGATTAGTAACTATTCCCGTCGTGGAAATGGGCCAGGTCGTTGGTGGTTCTGGGTGTATTCGGTGATTGTTGGCTTTAGCATTCCAGGCGTTATCGAAGATATCCTTCATGTCAATCATGTGATGACTTTATCACCGTTGTGCGAAAATGCCCTTTTGAGCTTTGGATTATTGACGGCGATTGGGTTGGGCTTCATTGCCCAAAGAAGATGATACAGAACCATTCCAAGCCAGCTTTCAGAAATGGCACAAATAGTATAAATAAAAGTAAAAAAGGCTCAAACCTTTCTCACTCTGCTCCTAGCAAGAACTGCCTTATGCCAACAATAATTATTTCCACCGAGCTACTTATAACTAACTTCTATAAATAATGAGGAAAATATAGCCCCACAAAAGGAGAGTGATACTGTGTCTTTAGAAATTCAACCAGAAATAGACAAGGTTTGGTTTAACTTGGGCGTTGAACTTTTAAACAAAAGATGTTTCGATAGGGCTATCGAAGCATTTGAACGAGCCAATGAACTAAAATCTGGCAACTATCAAGTCTGGGTTAATCACAGTTGGGCGCTGTTAAATTTAGGACGCTTGGATGAGGCTCTGGCTGCTTGCGCTAAAGCGCTGGTATTCCAGCCGAACTCTCATGAAGCTTGGTGCAATCGAGGTATTGCTTTAAGGCTTTTAGGACGTAACCTTGAAGCACTCGAAGCGTTTGAACAAGCCTTGAAACTCATGCCTGATTTGCATGAAGCTTGGGAAAATCGAGGTTTGACTTTATTAACTTTAGAGCGTTTTTCAGAGGCGCTTGCTAATCTCGATCATGCTGTTAAATTAAAATCTGATGACTCTGAGGCTTGGTATTTTCGCAGCATTGCTTTATTAAGTTTAGAACGCTATGAAGATGCTCTTGCTAGCACCGAGCAATCCCTGAAACTTAAAGGCGACTTGAGCGTAGCTTGGCTGAATCGGGGGTCTGCTTTGGATGAATTGGGGCGCTATGATGAAGCAATAGCTTCTTACGATAAAGCGATTGAATTTCAAAGAGATAACTCTGATGCTTGGTATAACCGAGGTAATTTGTTGATAGACTTGGAACGCTTTGAAGAGGCGATCGCTTCCTACGAGCACGCGATTGAATTCCATTATGATTTTCCCCAAGCTTGGTGTAATCGGGGTATTGCTTTAATGGATTTGGAGCGATTTGAAGAAGCGCTTCCTTGCTTCGACTGCTCCCTTGAATTTCAAAGAGATTTACCACAAGCTTGGTATAACCGAGCCAGTACACTGTTAACTCTCAAACGCTATCAAGAGGCTCTCACCAGTTATGAGCAATATGACAAAATCTGTCCAGACGACTCCACCAGTTTTTATGGTAAGGCTTGCTGTTATGCCCAATTGCTTCATGTAGAGCAAGCAATCTTTAACCTGCAACAAGCGATTACTCTGAGTCCTAATGAATACCAAGATATGGCGAAAACTGACTCAGATTTTGATAAGATTCGTTCAAATAAACAATTTCAAGCGTTGCTCAAGTCTTGTCAGATGCGAATTTCAGCAGATTAGGCAAAACATCTACGCTTGAAAAAATATTTTTGTGGGAGTGATAGCAATGTCACAAGTCAACCCATCCACTCAGTCCACTGCGGCGCATCTGTGACCAATTGAGCAAATTTGTCAGGGCTTGTATCCTCAAACTCCAGCATCACGCCGCAACGCTCATCACTGGTTAGGGTACTAAGTACAGATTTGCATTAATTCGTAGCGAATTTTTCCATCATCTGGGCTACTGTATATGACCATTTGATTGGTTGGGCTGAATCATTGTGACGGACGATAAAATCAGTTATACGTTGCTGTAAGGTCTTGAGGTCAGGAAAATCATTTGGAGTCAGTAATTTACGTTGTAAGATGCTGAACCAAATTTCAATTTGATCTAACCATGAAGCATATTTTGGTAGCCAGACCACTTCCACCGTAAAATTCCAACCGTCTTCTTTTTGCTTCTGATTCAACCAAGCCTGTAATTGTTTTGGGGCATGGGTAGAGCCGTTATCGAGGATTAAATAAATATGGCGCATACCGCGACGAATGGCTTCTGGTATCAATACCTCTAAAAGAAATCCTTGAAAATCAAGGAATGTTTTTGTTGGGCGACAACAACCATAAATCAGACCATCAGCAACGCTCAAAGCCGCAAAAAGATGTGTTGCTCCTTTTCGGGCATATCTGGCTGCAAAATGAACTGGTTGTTTGACACCTGCCCCAATATTTGGATGTAAGCCGGATCGTGCTTGGATGGAAGTTTTTTCATCCACACATACCACCCACAATCCGGCTTTAATTAAAAATTTTGCCTGAGCATACAGTTTAAGTACAGGGGTTGCTTTTGCAGCAAAATTATCATCAATCCGATGCATCCAAGCATGAAAACGCCAAGGTTTTATTCGCTCAGATTTTAGCCATCGCCAGACTGTTGAAGTCGCTATGGATACTACAATGCCTAGTGTGACTAGATGTGCCGCAATGTCACTACAACTCCACCTCGCCAAGGGAACATCAAAATCCGTTGGTTTGCTGCAAGCGATCGCAGTAACTTTTGCTCGTATAATTGCTTCAAATATCCGAGGACGACCTGGACGTGTCATTTCTTCTAGACTACGAGTTTGACACCAACGTTTACGCCATTTCCGAACAAGGGCTTGTGAACAGCCGATGTTTTGAGCAATTTGAACATCCGTCCAATCGGAATTTTCAGCAGTTGTAAGTATTATTTTGGCGCGTTTGACTTTGCTTTGACCTGTTTTTCGGGCGTTCGCTTGCTGCTGCAACAGTTTTTTTTCATCTTCTGTCAGTTCCACCCTATAGGTTTTTTGCCGACCAGCCATAGTACCGAATGCTTGAAAAATAGTTAACGTATGCCCACCTTACCGTCAACAATTTACCCCTGTCAATTCGCTACGAATTTATGCAAACTTGTACTAAGTAATTCTTTCACAGCATCAACCCCGTATTCAACCCGTTCAATCGCCAGCCGAGCATAATATT
This sequence comes from Nostoc sp. UCD121, assembly GCF_014222285.1. GTDB lineage: Bacteria > Cyanobacteriota > Cyanobacteriia > Cyanobacteriales > Nostocaceae > Nostoc. The sequence goes on along the minus strand of NZ_JACKZS010000190.1, from coordinate 1,312 downwards.
TAACTTTATCCCACCAAGAATCACTGAGTTCTGCATCTGTGTCCATACCCCCCCAATTATTACTTCCATCTTCATTAAGGGGGGGTGTGGACGGAGCATTAATCCCATATTGAGACTGCATTCTAGCTTTATGTGCCGCCTGAAGCTCAAGTGATTCTTGCCGCTTCCTTTCCCTATCCTCCCGTTGCCTCTGCCGATAATCCAACACCTTCTGGATAAACTCTACATCAGAAGTATTCAGCCGATAATACCTAACCCTCTGTCCGTCCTCCATTGGTCGCCGCGATTCAGTGGACAAGCCCAGTTGTGAAAGATACTGCCCTAAAATCCACATCGGAGACTCTGATAGCGGGATGGTCAGATTGAGAATACCTTTAACGTGAGATGCGTTGCGCTTAGAGAACTCAGCCAAAGCCTGAATCATCGCTTCGTCCCCTTTAATCTCAACCCCAGCCATCAGATCCATCAGCACAGCCCTGAGTCCCAGCCGATGACGCATCAACCACGCAGTAGAATGGTTGCTCCAGTCAGTGCAAATGGCTAATCGCTCCCGTTCCGATTTATCCCGTTCGGCAACAATAGCCGGCGGTGGAATAAATTCTCGCCCCTGGTCATCAGTGACCATTTCCCCTGGTATGGGCAATATCGCTTCAAGTGCGACAATCTTTTTAATTAAGCGTCCCCCGTCATCTTGCTCAACCAGTTCCGGGGTAACGCTCATACCGTAAGTATCCTGTATGCGGAACTTTTCACACTCCAAAACCTCCTCCGGCTTGAGATAATCCTGATGTTGTCTACTTGTGTAAGTCCTCCTGTCAATATCTTTGGCATTGGCAACTTTGCGATAATGCTCCTCATCGATGGCAATACCCGCCGCTTTCATCCACCGCGAAGTCGCTTCATTACCACCGTCGCCCAAAGGAATAATCGTATTCCCCATTTCCTCTAATAGCGATCGCAGATCAGAGCGAAGATTATTAATCGACCAATTCCTTTGTCCCTCAATCTGACAGCTAGCATCCAATGCCCAGTCTTTCTCTGCCCCACGTTTCCCGGTTTCCCGGTTAATGCGAATCAGAAAAGCAGTCATCTCGTTCTTCTGGAGAATCCTTTCCTTGATACGACGGGCATTGGTTTCTGCGTAACCAAAGGGAGGGCGCGGGGCCACCCAAACATACATCGGCACATCTGGGCGATACCGCCATAATTGCTGGGCGCATTCTGTAGCCGACTGCGAAACAGCATGAAACACGCCAAACACGGCATCAAAATGATAGCTGGAAATGTCAACCCCTGAACTGAGACTGGGAGT
>NZ_JACKZS010000018.1 GCF_014222285.1 Nostoc sp. UCD121 | reverse complement strand
ACTAAAAACAATAAATTTCAAAATACGACTTTTGGTAAATAAAACTATTACCTAAGAAAGTGTCAGCTTATTTAATTGATAATTAAACTTATAAATAAGCCATTTTGTAAATGGGTATTTAATTGAGTGCAAGTGAGAAAATATTATGTTTCAAAATGTTGCAACTATTTTAGGATTAGCCCCAATAACTTTAGCTCAGGAAGTACTAACTCCAGAAGAAGCATCAGTGCTTTTTTCTGGGCCTAAATTTTTGGTGGCATTGCTGGCTGGGGTTTCGATGGCATTTGCTTTTCAATTGTTATTCACAAACTTTTCAGTTGCTGTCGGAATTTCATCTTGGGAAATTGATTCAGATTCCGATGATGAATCAGAAAGTTTAGGTAAGACAATTCGTAAGGTTCAAAGCAAAGTTGGTGCTTGGGTGTTAATAACTGCGAGCATTGCATTATTTATTGCTTGCTTTCTAGCTGTAAAACTTAGCTTAATCGAAAGCGCATTCTTAGGATCAATTATTGGTGTAGTCATCTGGTCTACCTATTTTTCACTAGTAATTTGGTTGGGTTCATCAGCTGTAGGTTCTTTAATTGGTTCTATCTCTAATACTGTTACTTCTGGTTTTCAAGCTCTGATGGGTACAGCAACTGCTGGTATCGGTGCTAATACTGCAAAAAAACAGTTAGTTTCGACTGCCGAAGAGATTACAGCCGCAGTTCGGCGGGAATTAACTTCAGGTTTTGATTCTGAAGGGATTAAAAATACTCTCCAAAGTTCTTTAAGTTCTCTGCAATTGCCAAAGCTGGATGTTAAAGAAATTCGCAACCAATTTGACCAGCTTCTTAAAGATACAGATTTGCAATCTGTTGCTAATAGCGATTTATTGCAAAATATTAACCGTCAAACATTTGTTGATTTAATCAGCACTCGCACAGATTTATCTAAAGAAGATATCAATGGCATTGCTGACCAGTTTCAAGGTGCTTGGCAACAAGCTTTGAATCGTAAAAATCCCACGGAACAAGTAATTAATTTACTTAAGTCTGCTACTCCTGAAGAACTCAATTCTGAGCAATTGGGTGAACGGCTTCAGCAACTGGTTACAGTTGGAGGTGGTAATGGTAATGGTGTAATTAAACAAGCTATTCGATATGGTTTGACTGCTGCCGCACCAGCAGTTCTCGGTCGGGTCAACCTTTCTAATATCGATGTGAACAAAATTACAACTCAGTTGCAAAAGCTGAAAGAAAAAGTTCAAGATGTCGATGTCGAGCAAATAACTGAACAATTTCAAAAGTTTAGAGAGCAAGCCACTGAGCAAGTATCTGCAAGACTAGCAATATCAGTTGAAAACACGATTAAAGCAGATGTCGAAGATTACATATTGAATTCATTTCCCTGGCATTTTAACCGAATTACGCTATTAGATGAATTTAAAGAAATCATCTATGACGTAAACGCAGATCCGACAACTGTGAGACGGGAATTAGAAGAAATCAATCAAGAATATTTCACCAACTTGCTGAACCAGCGAGGCGATCTCAGTGAACCCAGGGTGAAAGAAATTTCTGAACAAATGGAAAGCGCTCGCTCGGAAGTTTTAGAGACTGTAAAACAGGCCGAAGCGCGGGAAAAAGGACAAAATTTCCGCACACGCATCGAAGATTATCTCCGTTCTACTGGGAAAGAAGAACTCAACCCTGAAGGTATTGAACGGGACTTTGCCAATTTAATAGAAGATCCAGAAGCTGGGTTTGAAGATTTAAGTAGCCGCTTCGGACAATTTGACCGCGATACTTTTGTACAATTGCTGCAACAGCGTCAAGATGTCAGCGAAGAGGAAGCTAATAATATTGTTGGTCAACTCGAACGCAACCGCGATAATATCTTGAATCGTGCTAGAGAATTGCAAGAACAAACAAAAGCGAAAGCCGATGAACTGCGTCAAAGAGTTGAAAATTATCTGCACAATACTAACAAAGATGAACTCAATCCTGAAGCTATCAAACGTGAGTTGAGAATTTTACTAGACGATCCGCAAGCCGGAATTAGCCTATTACGATCGCGCTTATCGCAATTTGACCGCGACACATTGGTACAATTGCTTAGTCAGCGTCAAGATTTGAGCGAAGAACAGGTAAACCAAATTCTCGATCAGATTGAAGCTGTCCGAGATAGTATTTTGCAAGTACCGCAGCAAGCAAAAGAACAGTACGAAAAAACTACAAAAGCCATCGCTGAATATCTCCGCAATACCAACTTGGAAGAACTCGATCCAGAAGGTATTAGAAGCGATTTGGAAAAATTACTCGACGATCCCAAAGCTGGAGCCTTAGCACTGCGCGATCGCTTATCTCATGTAGATCGAGAAACCTTGGTGCAACTCGTGAGTCAGCGCGGAGACTTGAGCCAAGAGCAAGTTAATCAGATCATCGATCGCGTACAAGATGCCATTGGTGACATTGTAAGAGCGCCACGACGTTTAGCCAAGCGTACTGCTCAACAAGCTTTAGATTTTGAAGCCAATCTTGAAGAATATCTGCGTAATACCAACAAAGACGAACTCAACCCTGAAGGAATCAAACGCGATTTACAATTGCTGTTGTCTTCTCCCCGCGCTGGAATTGGAAGTTTGAGCGATCGCGCCTCAAAATTTGACCGTTCCACAATCGTGGCGCTGTTATCCCAACGTGAGGATATCTCAGAAGAAGAAGCTAACCGAATTGTGGATCAAATTGATTCTGTCCGCAGTTCCATTGTCGAACAATTTCAGCAGATTCAGCAGCAGGTGCAATCATTGCTGGATGGAGTTTTTGCCAAAGTTCGCAACTATCTTAATTCCCTGGATCGTTCTGAACTCAACTATGAAGGCATTAAGCAAGACTTTGCCAAAGTATTCGACGATCCGCAAGCTGGATTTGAAGCATTGCGCGATCGCCTCAGTGAATTTGATCGTGACACCTTAGTTGCTGTGATCAGTTCTCGTGAGGATATCTCTGAGGCAGATGCTAACCGGATTATCGACCAAATAGAAGCAGCGCGAGATGGCGTATTGCAACGAGCCGAACGCATCCAGAAAGAAACCCAAAAACGTTTGAAAGCCATCCAACACCAAGCTAAAAAGCAAGCTGAAGAAAGCAAAAAAACCGTTGCAAATGCAGCATGGTGGATATTTGGGACAGCGATCACTTCCCTTGCAGCCAGTGCGATCGCAGGTGCGATCGCTGTGACTGGGCTAACTCTTCCTGGGTAAAATATCTCTGTCATCGATAATTTTAAGAAATAGAGAGTGGGATTCAGTTTATACAAATGAATGCCACTTTTTTTATAAGAATTTATCAGTAAGGATTAATTTAATTCCTAATGGTCAAAACAGAGTAAATAACTGTGTTCAAGCCAGATTGATCCCCTTATTTCATTCAATAGCTGAACATACATACAGTTATTGTAAGTTGTTACAAATGATAATTTATGGTGCAATAAAGAAAACATATATTGAATCGGCACACCTCTTAAGGAAGAGCTATAGAAATAATAACTGCCGTAAGATTAATATCCTTGCATTATCAGATAATTTTAACTATATCTATTTCTACAAAGTATGGGCTACAGGCAATAGCACAGAGGCGTAACCAGCAGTCACTACAGATATTGACAACCTAATGGATTAAACCAGGCATATTACAGATGAACAATGATGAATTTAATTCAACGTGCCACCTCACAGAATGTCAGCAGGCAGAGGAGGCACTACAACAGCAAATTCAATGGCAGCGATTGGTGATGGCAATTGCCCAGCGCATCCGCCAGAGTTTGAATTTGGACAAGGTTCTCAATACCACCGTTACTGAAGTCCGTCAATTCCTACAAGTAGATCGAGTGTTCATGTATCAGTTTGAACCAGACTACAGAGGGGTAGTGGTGGTAGAGTCTGTTGATGATCGTTGGATTGCTATCCTGAATACCCAAGTTCAAGACACTTATTTCATGGAAACTCGCGGCGAGGAATACAGACATGGGCGCATCCAAGCTATTGCAGATATTTATACAGCAGGTCTGACTGAATGCCACCGCGATTTACTTACTCAGTTTCAAGTCAGGGCAAACTTGGCAGTCCCAATTTTGCAAGGAAAAAAATTGTGGGGATTATTAGTTGCTAACCAATGTGCAGCACCCCGCCAGTGGCAGACGTGGGAAATCGATTTTCTCAAACAATTGGCAGTACAGGTGGGTATTGCCATCCAGCAATCTCAACTTTATGAGCAGGTACATACTGAACTCGCTGAACGCAAGCGGGTGGAAGCTGGTTTAAGAGCGCGTGTACGCCAGCAGGCAGCTGTGGCTAAGTTGGGTCAGTTAGCTCTAGCTAATATCGACCTTTACAAATTAATGGACGAAGCTGCTGTCCTGGTTACTCAAAGCCTTGAGGTGGAATACAGTAAAGTTTTAGAACTGCTTCCAGATCAGAACAGCTTATTGTTGCGATCGGGAGTCGGTTGGCAACCAGGGCTAGTGGGAAATTTTAAATTAGAATTAGGTGTAGGGAATCAGACTCAGGCTTCCTATACACTACTTTCTGATGAGCCAGTCATTGTTTGCGACCTTGCCAAAGAAACACGGTTTCAAGGGCCACCTTTATTGATTAACCACTCGGTAATTAGTGGCATTAGCGTCATCATTCAAGGTCAAAAACAACCTCTTGGTGTCTTAGGCGCACATACAACTAGACATCGGGAGTTTACCCAAAATGATATTCACTTTTTGCAAGCGATCGCTAATGTGTTAGCTACGACCATTGAGCGCAAATGGGCAGAACAAAAAATCCGCGAACAAGCAGCTTTATTAGATATCGCTTCTGATGCGATTATCGTGCGAAATTTCCAAAACCAAATTTTATTCTGGAATCAAGGTGCAGAACGTCTATATGGTTGGGAAACTCATGAGGCTTTGGGAAAAAACCTGGAGGAGTTGCTGTGCAAAGAAAGCTCACAGCAGTTACAAGTGGCTTTAACAAATGTTACTAACTCTGGCTTATGGCAAGGTGAGTTACATAAAGTGACAAAGGGCGGCAAAGAAATTATCGTGGAAAGCCGATGGACACTGATGCGTGATGAAGCAGAGCAACCCAAATCCATCCTTTCTGTTGATACCGACATCACAGAAAAAAAACAACTCCTGGCCCAATTTCTCCGTGCCCAGCGCCTAGAGAGTCTTGGTACGTTGGCAAGTGGCATTGCCCACGACCTCAACAATATTCTGACACCCATTCTGTCCTCAGTGGAAATGTTAGCGCTCAAACTTCCCAATCTAGATGCACGCAATCAACAACTGCTGAAGCTTCTTGAACATAACTCTAAACGGGCGGCGGATTTGGTCAAGCAAATTATGACTTTTTCTCGTCGATCTGAAGGCAACGGCATTTCTTTACAAATAGAACACCTACTGTTAGAAATTGAGCAAATTGTCCAAAGTACATTTCCAAAATCGATCACAATTATCAATAATCTACCTAGACATAAACTCTGGACTATCTTGGCAGATCCGACTCAAATTCATCAGGTGTTAATGAATTTGTGCGTCAACGCTCGTGATGCAATGCCCAAAGGCGGTACATTATCTATCTCTGCGGAAAATTTATTCGTTGATGAAAATTTTGCCAAGATGAATCTAAATGCTCAGGTGGGCCCTTATATAGTCATAACTATTTCAGATACAGGATTTGGGATTTCTCCAGTAATTTTGGAGCGAATTTTTGAACCATTTTTCACAACAAAAGAACCAGGCAAAGGCACTGGCTTAGGTTTGTCAACTGTGATTGGGATTGTCAAAAACCACAATGGTTTTGTGAAAGTCTCTAGTGAGGTAAGCAAAGGTTCCCAATTCCAAGTATATCTACCAGCTTTGAACAAAAGTACAAAGCAACAAGCAGAGAACTTGGAATTGCCCAATGGCAACGGAGAATTAATTCTAGTTGTAGATGATGAAGCCGCTATCCTGGAGATTAGCAAAACTTTGTTAGAAGACCACAATTACAAAACCCTGACAGCTATTAATGGCATCGAGGCAATCTCATTATATGCCCAGCATCAAAATCAAATCAGTATGGTGTTGATGGATATGATGATGCCGTCAATGGATGGGTTAACTGCAATTGGCATAATGCAACAAATGAATCCACAAGTCAAGATTATGGGCATCAGCGGCATGGTGACAGACAGCCAAATAGTCGAGGCTGCTAACGCTGGTATCAATATATTTTTGAAGAAGCCTTACACTTTCCGTCAATTATTACACGCTATTAACGACTTCTTGAGCGAGCCATAGTCTTAAAAATGGGGGTTAGCTTGGGTTAAAGGTAAAAACTAAAACTGGCGTAGTAGTCTGTCCCATTAATTTTGCTAGGTTTGTAGTAATTGAATGTTTGAGGACTAAAGTCCTCACTACAAGCGTATTTACCCCTCAAATTTAATGAGACAGACCAGTAGTGTTCTGTCCCATTAGTTCTGATAGGTGAATAACTTTTAAATTTCTCTTCTTTACCTCTTCTACTTTGCGCTCTTTGCGCCCTTTGCGGTTCGTTCTTTTATCCCTCAGAATTAATGAGACAGACCAGTAGTGGTTACTCATGTTCGATCGCGCCGCGTATACATGAGAAAATCAGGTAATACAATCGCAATACAAGCGATCATGCCAGGGAAGGAAAAAAGATGTCGGAGAATTTGAGAAGCCAAGTTGTCACGCAAGGGGTACAGCGATCGCCAAATCGAGCCATGCTGCGTGCAGTTGGTTTTAAAGATGAAGATTTCAACAAAGCCATTGTCGGTATAGCCAACGGTTACAGCACCATCACTCCCTGCAATATGGGGATAAATCAACTGGCACAAAGGGCAGAAGTTGGGATTAAAACTGCCGGGGCGATGCCGCAAGTGTTCGGTACGATTACCATCAGCGACGGGATTTCAATGGGAACTGAAGGGATGAAATATTCCCTAGTGTCGCGGGAAGTCATCGCCGATTCCATTGAAACCGCCTGTACTGGGCAAAGTATGGATGGTGTGCTAGCTATTGGCGGTTGTGATAAGAATATGCCAGGGGCAATGCTAGCGATCGCTCGGATGAATATCCCTGCAATATTCGTTTACGGTGGCACAATAAAACCCGGTCACTACAACGGACGCGATTTAACCGTAGTCAGTTCTTTTGAAGCAGTTGGTCAATACAGTGCTGGAAAAATTGACGAAAAGGAATTATTAGAAGTTGAAAGTCGCGCTTGTCCGGGTGCCGGTTCCTGCGGGGGAATGTTCACAGCTAACACCATGTCTTCAGCATTTGAAGCGATGGGAATGAGTTTGCCCTATTCTTCCACAATGGCAGCCGAAGATCCCGAAAAAGCCGATAGCACGGAAAAATCAGCTTATGTATTAGTCGAAGCCATTCGTCAACAAATCTTACCCAGTCAAATTATCACCCGCAAATCTATAGAGAATGCTATCTCTGTGATTATGGCGGTGGGTGGTTCGACCAATGCAGTATTGCATTTTTTAGCGATCGCTCGCGCTGCTAATGTAGAGTTAACCCTGGATGACTTTGAAACAATCCGCGCCCGTGTTCCTGTTTTGTGTGATTTAAAACCAAGTGGTAAATATGTAGCTACAGATTTGCACAAAGCTGGTGGCATTCCCCAAGTAATGAAGATGTTACTCGTACATGACTTATTGCATGGTGATAGCCTCACAATCAGCGGTCAAACCATTGCAGAGATATTAGCAGACATCCCCGAAGAACCATCCGCCAATCAAGATGTGATTCGTCCCTGGAATAACCCAATGTATGCTCAAGGACACTTAGCCATCCTCAGAGGTAATTTGGCAACGCAAGGGGCTGTTGCTAAAATTACCGGGGTGAAAAAACCAGTAATTACCGGCCCTGCACGGGTGTTTGAGTCGGAAGAAGCCTCTTTAGATGCAATTTTGGCGGGTAAAATTCAAGCTGGTGATATTTTGGTAATCCGCTACGAAGGGCCCAAGGGTGGCCCTGGAATGCGCGAAATGTTGGCTCCCACTTCGGCAATTATCGGGGCTGGTTTGGGTGATGCGGTGGGATTAATTACCGACGGACGCTTTTCTGGCGGCACTTACGGGATGGTAGTTGGTCATGTTGCTCCAGAAGCAGCTGTTGGTGGTGCGATCGCGCTTGTCGAAGAAGGCGATAGTATTACGATTGATGCACCTGCTCGTTCATTGCAGTTGAATATCTCCGAAGAAGAATTAGCCCGTCGTCGTGCTAACTGGCAACCTCCCGCCCCACGTTACACTAAAGGCGTGTTGGCGAAATATGCCAAACTGGTATCTTCTAGCAGTCTTGGGGCTGTTACCGATTTGGATTTGTTTTGATTAATCTGACAACCGTGGCGCAAGTTTGCCTTTAACAAGGGGATTTTGCCCCTTTTCTGGTTAATTGAGAGCGTTGCTGCATTTACGCCGTCCTGTAATAGTTTGATCTAGCGATCGCCAGGAAGTTGCAAAGATAAACTCAGTAGCTTCCTTTGCGATCGCAAGCGTTGGTAAAAAAAACTGCTGTATCAAAACAACTTGTCAGATGAAATGGTATTAATTGCCTCTAAGTTTTGAAGCTATTGAAGAGAGATGTTCTGTGTTTATACCAGATTTTTACCTAAATTTTATGAGTTTTTGTAAAAATTTTGAAGAAGTTTCAGGAAATTTACATAGAAGATTCGATGTCAATCGATATACTACAGAAATACAATTGACCATCAGCTAGCTGCTGAAAAACCTAAAAGGGCACAAAATGAGTTTTGAATCTAACATCAAACTGACGCTCGCTCTTTCTAATCCGGACTTAGATGCAGAGGAACAAGAACAGGAAACACGGAATCTACTGCGAGAAATCAAAGAATTAGATGTAGAAAGTGCTGAACTTGTAGCAGTTACAGAAATACCTCAAGGAGCTAAGTCTGTTGGCGGCTTTTTGGTAAGAGTGTTGCAGGCCGAGGTAAGCCTAGCCAATTTTAAGAAATTGTTGGGATTTTTGGGCGATCGCTTGGGCAACAAAACTATTGAATTGGAAGTCGAGGCTAATGGCAAAAAATTGAAGGTGAAAGCTAGCAGTCAGGAAGAGTTAAACGCCGTCATAGAACAAGCTCAAAAGTTTATCGCGAGCAACTCATAAATTCCATTAGCAAGGAAGAATAACGAGATGGCAAAAGTAGCGCTGCTAATCGGAGTCAGTGAGTATGAACCTGGTCTTACTCCATTGCCAGCAGCGACAAAAGATGTCGAGGCAATACAGCGAGTTTTAGAGAACCCAGAGATTGGCGGTTTTAATGATGTCAAAGTGCTGCTGAACCCTCAACGGCATGAGATGGAGGAAGCGATCGAGAGGCTATTTAGCGATCGTCAAAGAGATGACCTCGTGCTGCTATTTTTCTCTGGACATGGAATTAAAGATGAGAAGGGCAACCTTTACTTTGCTGCTTGCAATACTAAAAAAAGTGACAAAGGAGAGCTAGTTAAGGCGACAACAGTATCAGCTGACTCTGTAATAGGGTTATGAGCAATAGCCGTTGCAAACGCGAAGTAGTAATTCTCGATTGTTGCTTTAGTGGCGCATTTGCTGAGGGAATGTCAGCGAAAAATGATGGTTTTGTTGATATCAGAAACCAATTGGGTGGAGAAGGGCGTGCTGTTCTGACATCTAGTACCTCAACCCAATTTTCTTTTGTACAGCTAGGAGCAGATACCTCAACTTACACCACCTACATAGTTGAGGGGTTGAAGACTGGTGCAGCAGATAAGAATGAAGATGGTTGGATTTCGGTTGATGAATTACATGAATATGCTACTAAGGCAGTACAAGAAGCTACTCCGGCAATGAAACCGGAGATATATGCTATCAAAGAAGGCTATAAAATAAACCTTGCTAAAGCACCTATTGATGATCCCAAGCTCATATATCGTCGAGAAGTCGATTATTGGGTAAGAGACGGTGAGATTTCTGATATTGGTCATACTGCTTTAACTAAGCTACAAAAAAAGTTAGGACTTACACCTGATGAAGCCACCGCTAAAGAGACTGAGGTTTTAAAACCTTATCAAGACTACAAAGAAAATTTACAGGAATATCAAAAGGTATTCTTCCAAGTAACTAAAGGTAAATTTCCTGTTAATGAAAATACTCGTGCCGATTTGAAACGTCTTCAGCAAAATTTAGGACTTAGGGATGAAGATACAGCCCTAATTGAAGCTTCTCAAAAAAGAAGGTTAAATGTAACTCCTAAATCTTTAGTAGTGTTGACTATGGGAGTTATTGTTGGCGCTGGAATAGTAAAATTTATTATACCGGATATAAAATCTGAAGATCGAGCTATCCCACCTACGCCAATAGAAGTTACCAATCAGTTTGCAGAAGTTCGTAATGTACCTGAAGGAACATTTAAATACGGCGGTAGTACTTCTTGGGCTTTTATCCATCCAAAGCTGGAATCAGAAATTAAAAATACTTATCCTAAAATTTGACATAAAAATAAGAAAGGACTTGGTACAAGGTTCTGGAATAGGTATTGAGAAGTTAATAGATGGTGGACAAGATGGACTGGATTTTGCTCTATCATCTCGTGATGTTTCCTCTGAAGAGGGATACAAAGCTAAAAGAAAGCAGTTTACTCTTAAAGCAATTCCAGTTCTTAAAAGTGGTTTAGCAGTAGCCGTTAACCCCGAATTAGCGATCAATGCTTTGACCAAAGAACAATTAAGTAAAATCTACAGTGGTAAGATTGACAACTGGAGACAGGCTGGCACTCTCGCCGATATCCCAATTAAGTTTTATACACGTAGTGGTAATTTACAAAGCACTGACGAGTTTAGAACAAGTTTAGAAATTATAAATTTTGGTAAAAATATTAACTATGTTAATACGACTAGTGAAGGACTCCAAAAAATCATGAGAGAACCTGGGGGAATCTTTGTAGGCCCAATCTCAGATGTAGTACCACAGTGTAGAGTTAAGACTTTACCTATTATTAACACGGAGGGTAAAACTTTCTATCCATACCAAAGACAAAACTTCGTGTCACCTGCTCAATGTGGTGCTGGTAAGCGTAACCGAGTTAATATCGAAGCAATTTACAGTAGTGAATATCCATTACCTGCTATTTTCTACGTAGTAGTTAAGCAAAATGGTCAAAGATAACAGCAAGCTGGTCAAGCCTATGCCAATCTACTTTTAACGAAACAAGGGCAAGAGATGATAAAAAGTCTTCAACAAACTGAGAGTCTTGACGAAAATAATTAGGCGCTGATGCTTCTCTTTGCTGAATTTTTGCACAAAAGCTCTATTGTACAGTTACAATTTTCGAGTTAGTCGTTAAACAGTAAAAATTCACTTTTTATCTGGCTATTGCACAAATCATGATATCAAATTAGTTAAAATTAAACAAAATAACTTTGTGCCGATTCAACCTGAATTTGGCAACTTTACCTAATAGCGATTGCATTCTTATAAATTATTCTTTACCCAATCTCGAAAATTACGCATAGCTTGACTTCTGCCAATTGTTAAACACTGCTGAACATATTCATTGACTAATTTAACAATTGGGATATTAGTAAAATTAGGACTAAATTCAGATTTTACAGGTTTATCACAAAATTACTACTGGGGATATTAGGCTATTTGTGAGCCATTTACTTGTACTGTATATAACGGTTCGGCAAAATCAGTTGCCTTCAGCCCCGATGGTCAAACCCTAATTTGTGGTAGCCAAGATGAGACAATTAAAGTTTGGGATGTATTGACAGGTGAGTGCCTAAAAACACTGCGTAGGCGTAACCCCTCTCTACGAAAGACTGCGCCTAAGCGTACCTATGCCACAGGCTTTACGGTTGCGCTCAGGAACCACCCGTCGTAGACATCGCCAAAATTCTACAAAGGAATGAATGTCACCAGCGTGACAGGTTTAACCGCAGCGTAGTTAGTAACGCTGAAAGCTTTAGGGGCAGTGGAAGATCCAGAGTAAAAATAAAAGGTAAAAGAATGAATTTTGCCTTTTCCTTCATCCTTTTACCTTTTTTATGTACCTGATGCTTATTTCATGTTAGCCCTTGCATCCTTCACTGCGGCAAAGAAAAATAATCCGGTGAGTGGAATGCTCAATGCGAGGATAATCGCCGTGACTTGGAAACCCAAATCTGGTTGTCCGTAACTGAGTTCAAAAATCGAACCAACAGCTGCGATCGCACTTACACAAGAACCACCCAGAAATAAACCGCTTTTTGGAGTTAAATACACTACTAGCCCCCTATGCTATTGGTTTCACCGCTTGATACGAGAAGCCATTCTTAGATAGCTCCTGGGCTAAAGTCAAGGAGTTTTCTACACGGTCTACAAATACCACACCGTTGAGGTGATCCATCTCGTGCTGGATGCAGCGTCCTAAAAGGGCATTAGCCTTTAATGTCCGAGGACGACCATATTCGTCTTTATAGGCTATCTCCACGACTTCAGGACGCTTTACGTCTAGATATACGTTAGGAATGCTTAAGCATCCTTCTTCGGCAACAGAGATGTCGCGGCTGACTTGTTTAATGGTGGGGTTAATCAAGACCAAAGGCGGATTAGCTGCGTTCTCAGGTTCCAGGTCGATGACGATTAGTTGTTTGTGAATTCCCACTTGAGGGGCAGCCAAACCAATGCCATCTTTGCTGTACATAGTTTGCAGCATTTCCCGCACCATCCGGCGAAGTTCGTCATCGACTTTAGAAACCCGCTTTGCAGCTTGACGCAGCACGCGATCGCCTAAATAATGAAGCTCCAAAGGTGGATTTTTTAACTTTTTTTTCTCTACAGCAATTTCAGAAGGCATGAGTCTCAATGGCTAGTGGTGAAAATTCTTACTATTTTCATTCTATCAAGTTGGGGAATAGGGGGTGGGGAATTGGGAATTGGGAATGGGGAATTGGGAACTATGAATTACGAATTATTGACTGGGGTGATGTGTGTTTAAATCTTTTACGAAACTAGACTATCTGCTTAAAGAAACTTTCCTCGGTTTGCTGCGGGGAGGTTGGATGAATTGGGCAGCTGTAAGTACTGTGACAGTGTTACTGTTTTTATTTGGTTTGAGTTTGCAAACCTCTTGGCAAGTCGAAAAACTACTCTATCAGTTCGGTAGTCAGCTAGAAGTGTCAGTTTATCTTGAACCGGATGCACGAGCCGAAAATATTGAGCCACTGATCGCAAAAATGCCAGAGGTTGCAGCGATGCAAACCATTACCAAAAAGCAAGCTTGGACTAAGTTAGTTAAGGAAATGAGAATTTCTGATATTGAGGGTGCTACGCAGCAGCTTGGTGAGAATCCTTTAGTTGACGAGATGAAGGTGAAAGCACGTAATTCTCAAGTTGTACCAACTTTAGCAACACAACTGGCTAAGTTACCAGGAGTTGAGACGGTGGAGTATATCGATGAAGCAGTTAAACGTATTGCCCAGTTGCACCGGGGTCTGAACTGGATTACTTTAACAATTACAATTATTCTGACCCTAACAGCGATCGCAGTGACTACAACCACAATTCGGTTGATTGTCATGGCGCGACGGCAAGAAATTGAAATTATGCAACTGGTTGGAGCAACCTCAGCTTGGATTTACCTGCCGTTTATTTTACAAGGAATTGCTTTTGGTTTAGTTGGTGGTGCGATCGCTTGGAGTTTCATTTCTGTGATTCAACAGTTTCTTGGTAAATTGCTAGCCAATCAACCTGAGTTTATTCAAGTTATCAGCAATGGTGTGCAACTCACTCCAGCCCAAGTTTTACTATTACCCTTGATTCTCTTGAGTTTCGGTGCATCTGTAGGATTAATGGGAAGCTTATTTGCAGTCCGAAGTTTTGCTAAAGGATAGTCATTGGTCATTTGTCCTTTGTCATTTGAACTCGGAACTTCGACCTTTTAACTTACAAATGTTCAAAATTTTAAAAGAACAACTGAAGTTTGGGATTAAACGAATATGAAATTAATCCTATATATCAACTTAACAAGGCTAATCAAATGACTAATGACAAATGACAAAGGACAAATCTTTATGAAATCGCAATGGGAATGTTTTCTGCAAAATCTCGGTGTATGGGAAGGTTCATTTACCAATTTTTCTCCCCAAGGTACGCTTTTGAACGATACTTCTAGCCGTCTTTGCCTAGAAGGTTTGAACAATAACCAGAAAGTACGCCTAACTCTGAGCCGTTCGGGAAAGGATGATCTAATCAGAGAATTTAGGTCTGTGGGAGGGGGTCTGCTATTTTTTGAAAATGGTTCCTTTTCTGAAGGTTTAATTCAGCTAGGGCCATTTTCCGAATTTGGTGGAGAACTCGCTTTTGTTCATGAAAATCGCCGCTTACGTCTGGTACAACTGTTTGATAAAAATGGTCATCTAAATGGACTAACTCTCATTCGAGAACATCTAGCTGGAACCCTAGTAGTAGAACGTCCCCCTTTGCAGATACATGACTTGTTAGGAGAATGGCGAGGACAAGCAGTAACAATCTATCGAGATTTGCGTCCGCCTGATACTTACTCTACAACTTTGAAAATACAACTTGATGATGCTGGGCGATTAATTCAAAGTATTTCTTTTGGCAATCGCACAATTACCTCAACTGCTACTGTCAAAGGTTCCATCGTTCTCTTTGACCAAGATCCAGAAAAACAGGTACAAGTATTATTGTTACCTGATGGCGCTTCTGCAACTTCTCCCCTCAAGGTGCAATTACGTCAACCCTTATTTTTGGAAGCGGGTTGGTTAATCCAGTCAAATCTGCGCCAGAGGATGATTCGCAGCTATAACGACAAAGGCGAATGGGTTAGTCTGACATTAGTTACTGAAGAAAGAGTGTAAGGGATTTGTGAGTGCGATCGCTTATCTCCAATAATTTCGATCAACACTTTATAATTCTTGATCCATTTGTAGAACAAATAGCAAAGCAGTAGTACAACTTACCTCTCGTAAGGAAACCTTAAATGCTACAAACCCCTCCTAAACCCCTGACTTTAAGTGAATTTCTGGATCTGCCAGAAACAGAACCTGCCAGTGAATACATTGATGGGCGTATCATTCAAAAACCGATGCCGCAAGGAGAACACAGCGCAATTCAGACCGAGTTAGCACCTGCAATTAACTTGGTCGTAAAACCCAAAAAAATTGCACGGGCTTTCTGTGAGCTTCGCTGTACATTTGGCGTAGGCGTAGCCCGCCGTAGGCATCGCTCAATTGTGCCTGACATTTCTGTGTTTATGTGGGACAGAATTCCCCGTAAAGATACAGCGCAATTTCTTGACAAAACTCACTTGGGGTAAGCTGATCTGCTTGTAGAATTTCGTCTGAGATTACAAGATTCATAGCAAGGCTAGTTTTCCGATTATTATGTTTAAGGTAGCTTAAGAAACTTCAGGGTAATTTCCGAATTTAGATATGACTAGCTTAAATAACTTTATTTTTTCTGTATAGCTATTTTTTATATGATAAATTCCCCTACACAACAGAGAAAAGCTGTGTTAAAAAATCTGTCAGTCTTTACATCAAAGCACAGCGACATTGCAACGCTTGCTGAAGTAGCATTTGATACTCTTCATCCTCAACCCGATAAGCCCCAAACCTCTCCAAATGAGGATTCATCATTTGGGCATCAAAAAATACAAATTTTCTCTGACGCAATCTTTCCACCAATTTAACCATCGCTACCTTAGAGCCTTCAGGAATGCGGTAAAACATCGACTCGCCAATAAAAGCACCGCCAATCACAATCCCTAAAATTCCCCCAGCTAATTCGTCACCCTGCCAAGTTTCAAAACTAAAAGCATAACCACTTTGGTAAAGTAGCCAGTAAATCTTTTCCAATTCCGGTGAAATCCAAGTTGTCTCTCT
The DNA here is from genome assembly GCF_014222285.1 of Nostoc sp. UCD121. Lineage (GTDB taxonomy): Bacteria > Cyanobacteriota > Cyanobacteriia > Cyanobacteriales > Nostocaceae > Nostoc. The sequence continues at coordinate 47,887 of NZ_JACKZS010000018.1, read as the reverse complement.
ATCAGCACACCCAGCCACCACAGCTTGGAAGTCCCGATTAATCGCCACAGTAAACCGTTCTTGATTCAGAACACGCTGTAAAGACTTAGGATAACGAAACCGTTCATCTAAAGGAATAAAAGTCCGATCGCGACTTCCGTACCAACTTAGGCGATCGCGCTCATCAGCCATGAGAAAATAGCCTTGTGCATAGCCCTCAACAATAGCGGCGATATCATATTGCATAAATAAATATAAAAAACACTAGAGAAACGCCATTTGATCCTATCAATCATCCTCAGCGTTCCTCTGCGTTTCCCTCCGCGTCCCTCTGCGTTTAAAATAAAAAAGATGACTCAACCAATTCCACCCATCACCCTACCACCACCCGAAAACCCACTGCTCGAAGGTGAATGGTTAAAAGAGCGTTTACAACGGTGGCTAGATACAGAATTTATCCCCGAAGCAGTAAACCAAAATATTGCCCAACGAGCCGCACAGATTTTTGTGCGTCAACGGATGGAAGGAGAAAACGACCTTGGTTCTCTGGTAATTGCCATTGTCACAGAGATGCAGTCCTATGATTTTTCTAATAGCTTCTACGGAGAGTTTGCGATCGCCAACGCCGTCAGCGATCTACTCTTAGAAAGTCTGGGAATTGATAAGTGTTGTGGTCAATAATATTTTGTCATTTGTCATTTGTCCTTTGTCATTTGTTCTTTACCAATGACTAATGACTAATGACTAATGACTCTTAACTACCAGCTAGACTTAACAACTCCAGGCAAAAGACCTTCATGCGCCCATTCTCGTAGCACGTTCCGAGAGAGTCCGAAATCGCGGTAAACTCCTCTAGAACGACCAGTCAACCAGCAACGATTGCGGTGGCGGGTGGGCGCACTATTCCGGGGTAGCTGTTGAATCTTCCGGTGGATTTCTAGCTTATCCAAAGGAGATGCTGCGCTTCTGAACTCATCCAAAAGGGCTTCCCGCTTGTCAGCATACTTTTCTATCAACCTGGTGCGCTTTTTCTCGCGCTCAATCATGCTCTTTTTAGCCATTATTCTCTAACTTATTTAAAGACACCGTTCTCCATTCTACAGTCTCTCCATCAATTCTGGGGTTACTTGTGTCGCTTACCCTATAACCACTGGCTTATTCGCTACAGGGCATAAATCAGCAAGCTCACACGCAACACAAACTGGAGAGCGGGCTTTACAAATAGCACGACCGTGATAAATCAGCCGAATTGACCAATTTTCCCAATCAGGTTGCGGCAATAAACCCATTAAATCTTGCTCAATCCGAACGGGGTCTGTATGTTCAGTTAAACCCAAACGTCCGCTGAGGCGCTTGACGTGAGTATCTACCGTCACCCCAGCATTAATGCCATAAGCATGAGCCAGAACTACATTTGCTGTCTTCCGCGCCACCCCAGGAAGCTTTAACAACTGTTCCATTTGGTTGGGGACAACAGAGTCAAACTCAGTAACAATCATCCGACAAGCGGCTTGAATGTTTTTAGCTTTATTGTGATAAAACCCTGTAGAACGCACCAAGCTTTCTAATTCTACTAAGTCAGCGATCGCTAAACTCTCAGCATCAGGAAACTTACCAAATAAAGCTGGTGTCACCTTATTCACTCGCTCATCAGTACACTGAGCAGAGAGAATCGTTGCCACCAACAATTGTACTGGCGTTGAGTAGTTCAAAGAGCAAGTAGCATCTGGATAAAGACGCTTCAGACGAGCTAAAATTTCTAGCGATCGCTTCTTTTTAGATAACGATTTGCGGGTAGTAATCACTGGAATAATTTTTGTACCCACTCCAATTGGCTAGTTAATTGAGTAGTTTCTTTGACGATCAGAAAAATTCCTAACCCTAAAAGTAACACCAAGCCAGTTTGCATTACACCTTCTTGAATCCGAGCCGGAACAGGCTTACCGCGTAAACCTTCAATCAGCAGAAAAGCTAGTTGTCCGCCATCCAAAGCTGGCAAAGGCAAAATATTGATAATAGCCAAGTTAATGCTGATAATTGCCGCAAAAGACAACAGATTTACGCTATTATCTTCAGCTAATTTTGCACCTATTTTGACAATATTAACTGGGCCAGAAACTTGTCCAGCAGTTTGTTGAAAGTTGGTAATCAACTGACCAAAACCGCTCAGTGTCCCAACAAATAATTGTTGAAACCTGTTAGCAGCAAGACCAAAAATTTCAAAAGGACTATTCGGACGGCGATAAACTGCTGTAGCATTTGGACTAAGTGCCACACCAACTACACCTTTGCCATCGGCTCCCAGTTTTGGCGTTAATTTGATGGATTGTTGTTGGTTTTCACGCAGAATTTTCAGTTCGATTTGCTGATTGGGATGAGTTTGAATTTCTTTAGTCAGCAAAGGAGTTGATTTGTCAGAAGCAGGGAGTTCTTGACCATTAACAGCCAGAATAATATCTCCTTCCCGAACTCCTGCTTGATAGGCAACAGATTCTTGATTAACAGGCTGTACAATCACACCAGCTTGATAGTTTAATTCTTTGGGAATACCAACGATACCCAATTGCAGAACCAGCACCAAATAGGCAAATATTAAATTTGCAATCACTCCAGCACTGATGACAATTGCCCGGTCTAAAACTGGACGGTTACGCAGCAGATTTGGGTCATTGGGTGGAATATCGCTATCGGGGTCATCATCGGGAAAGCCCACAAAGCCGCCCAAGGGAAAAGCGCGGACAGCATATTCGGTTTGTGAACCTTGATACTTCAAAAGAACTGGGCCAAAACCCAAAGAAAAACGGTTAACGAGAATGCCTTGAGAACGTGCTGCAACAAAATGTCCCAACTCGTGTACCAAGATCAAAACAGCCAAGACTGCGATCGCTGCTAAAACTGACATAGAGTAAATTAGTGAAAATATTAAGCTATAGTTATCTCTATTCTAATTGGGCATTGGGAATGGGGCATGGGGCATAGCTCATTGGTAAAAGACAAATGACAAATGACAAATGACCAATGACCAATGACAAATCACAATACTTCACGTCCCAAATAAGGTTGCAGCGCTTCTGGTATCCTCACCGTCCCATCAGGCTGCTGATAATTTTCCAAAATTGCTGCCATAGTCCGCCCCACAGCCAAACCCGAACCATTGAGGGTATGTACGAACTGAGTACCTTTCTTACCCGCCTCCTTGAAGCGAATATCAGCCCGTCGCGCCTGGAAATCAATAGTATTAGAACAGCTAGAAATTTCGCGGTATTTGCCAGAAGAGGGCAACCAAACCTCTAAATCATAAGTTTTGGTAGAGGCAAATCCCAAATCCCCAGTACTTAAATTTACTACTCGATAAGGCAACCGCAACGCCTGTAAAATCGCTTCTGCATTCCCCACCAATTTCTCCAGTTCATCAAAAGACGTACTAGGTTCAACAAATTTCACCATTTCTACCTTGTTGAACTGATGCAGGCGAATTAACCCCCGCATATCGCGCCCATAGCTACCAGCTTCTCGGCGAAAACAGGGAGTAAAAGCGCAGTGGTAAATAGGCAAATCTTCAGCAGCAAGAATTTCACCCCGGTAGAGATTTGTAACTGGAACTTCCGCCGTCGGAATCAGCCATAAATCATCATCCGCGCATTTAAAGCTTTCTTCAGCAAACTTGGGTAACTGACCGGTCGCTGTCAAAGACTCGGTATTAACTAATAGAGGCGGACTGACTTCGACATACCCAGCTTGAGTATGGAGAGTCAGCATAAATTGAATTAATGCCCTTTCCAATGCCGCACCAGCGCCCATCAATGTCACAAAGCGACTTTGGGCAACTTTTACCGCTCGTTCAACATTGAGAATACCCAGCTTTTCACCAATTTCCCAGTGAGGGAGAATATTCGGATTTTGGGGAATATACTCATCACCCCAACGCCGCACTTCTACGTTATCTTCCTCATTCTTCCCAAGGGGTGTAGAGTCGCTTGGTAAGTTGGGAAGTGCCAACACAAGTTGAGCAATTTGAGCTTTGAGGTCTTTTTCCTGGGGTTCCAGTTGGCTCAACGTCGCTTTGACAGAGTTACCTTCATCGCGCAAAGCCTGAATTTCTGGGTCTTGAGGATTAATCCCAGATTTAATCTTCTGCCCGACAATTTTACCGATTTCGTTGCTCCGAGCTTGGAGTTGACTGCGTGTCCCCTCTAGTTCCCGTTGTTGCCGATCGAACTGTAAAATCGGTTCAATGTCGTATTTACCACTACGACTATTCAATCGTTCTTGAACTAATTGCGGATTTTCCCGTATTTGCTTAATATCCAGCACAGATTTTTCTCAGTTTCTAGCCTAAAATCTTCCTGTCAATACAGTTAACACATTAAGCATTTAGCATATAGTAATTTTGGTTTGCTGTGACTGGAAAAACAAAGTTTATTGCAAAAATTCAGTCTTAATCTCTGAATCAAGATTTTTCCCTAGCATCACTGCCAGGACTAAGAAACCATATATTGCATTTAACCAATCATGAACTCGTATCCTGAGACACTCTTGTTTCAGTAACCTGAGCAAGACTTTGACCATTACCATTATTGTTATCAGCAGCTGCAAACGTCCTTTGAGTGATACTCTGTGCTTCCTTATCGTCTCTAGTTTGTCCAGGTGAAGGCAACCAGTATGCAAGCACACTTGATAAACCACCCCAGTAAAGAGCAACATTCTTATCGTCCCCTGGCGAACCAAGCTTGAAAATGCACAGCCCCAATACAATGCTACTAAAGAAAACCTGTACGCCAAATCTCCATACGTCTTGATTAAATTTATGGGCTGGTTGATTTTTCATAGTGTTCAAACTTATAAAAAAGGTATACAACATCATCCCTGTTTTAGTTTTGGCATCACTTGTTAGTACAGCTTGGCGGAATTCTTAATGACACCCGTACCCCTACGGTGATATTGCTATGCGTAGTGTACCGCTCTCCCGACTCGCTAAGGTAATTGGTAATTCCTATACTGCAAGCGTTTCATTGATTTGAAATGGATAGTTCATTTACGCAATGCTGTACTATCAGGATGTTTTCAAGGATTATGTAGTTGTCTTCACACGCAGTTTTGCCCGTTTCGGAAAAGTATGATAATTTTCTTTTGACTCTTGAAAACTCAGCATAGGCGAAACGCCCGCCCCGCTACCGCTAACAGAACTTATAACTAGGGTCTATTAATACGATTGAGTAGCCACAATGAGGCTATAAGCCCTGCAAAATGCGCTGATACAGTGTTGGTGTTTGCCTGTACAACAAGCATATCTAGACCGCTAATAATACGGGTAGGGTCAAAAAACTGTGTAGTTATAGCTTGAGGAGATATGGATCTTGCTACCAGTGTACCAACGATCGCTTGCGCGCCTAAAAGAGTCACCAGTGTTCCCCCTAAATTCACCCACAGCCCTAAGCGTAATACTTGCACAGTCTCACTTTTGCGAGGGCGGTTGCTGGGATTGGAGGATTCCAATTGCTTGCCAATTCTGGTGTAACGATAAGCTAAATAAATACCTCCACCTAAAACAACCAATCCACAAATTGCTAAAAATACGCCAAAACCAGTCCCAGGATTATTACTAGGACTACCAGTTCTTTGATTAAAGATGGCGAACAGCAACACAATTATGCTAGAAACAACACCTAGTACTAGCTGAATCCAGAAGCTAATCCAACCTGTAAGGCGAAAGGTTTGGGCAATAGCCCGCAGAGAAGATGATGGAGCATCAGGAGTCTGTGACATATATAGAAGATTGCCAATGTGCCGGGCACTTTCAAAGGACACAAAGACACAAAGACAAAAGTTTAATCTAAGGAAGCCTTAGCTCAAAAGTTCGGAGAACACGGAGAACTGTGTTGAGAGGTATTGCACTCTACGTCTCTCTTTCTCCGAGAACACCAATTCAGTCAGGACTTACGTAAATAATGGCCGAAAAGAAGGATTTTCAAGTAGGGCAATTCATAAATTGTCCCTACAGCAACCAGTTTTGCGTAAGTCTATCAGTAACTAATCATGTCTCCCTAACCTCTGATCTTTTAGTCAAGGAGGCTGGAAATTAGGTTTTTGATCACTGAATCGATGCTCTAGTCTTTGCGTCTTCTTTGATAAATTTACTATCACATTTACCAAATGCGACAAGAGATTCTCTTATCCAGCAAATCAGTAATGCGTACTACTTAAGTGTGTCCACCACCGTAGCAGCTTTAAAACACACATATCCCATAGCTTAAATTCTTATGATTTGCATTGGGAAAATCACTGTAAAACAAAGTGTTTATTAAGTTTTAAAGACAAAATTGCATTTTACCTGTAAAATTTCTTCGATGGCATTTTATTGCTTAAGCATTTCTAACTACCTTGGCATTACTTAACACCAAGACAGTCAGAAACCTCACGCCTAAAAGCTGGGGCTTGGCATTTGCCCTAATCTGATCATACTAAGTACCTTCTGTACTAAGTGAATTTGCTACTCTCTGTTAGCTCCTCACCACACCATATCAAGCTTGGATTAGGGTACATTTCTTTGTTTCCCTAAAACTCGCAACTCTTACCACGACTTCACAAGCGTGGATAATCGTTTGGTATTTACGCTTTGTAAATCTAGTCTAAGTAGCATTATATATATTACTCACTTGGCAGTAGCACTGTATACTGACTACAAGGATTGTAGACCTTACCATAAGGCATTTTTTTAGCCATTCACTAACCATGAAACTTGAGGATATATATCAATTCTTTGAAAATCCTCCGCCAACTTACCTTTGTCAGGAAGTAGCAGTTTGTTACATACTGTCTGTTTTATTACAAGGTGAATCCTACGGAACCGAGTTGATTGAGCAATTAGAAACTGAATATCCAACCTATAGGCTTTCGGATACTGTGCTTTATAGTGCAATCAAATTTCTGGAAGACGAAAAGGCAATCACTGGATATTGGAAGAAACTGGAAGGACGAGGACGACCCAGGCGGATGTACCAAGTTTCTCCAGAATGGCAAGTTCAAGCGCAGGATTTAGCTTTGCAATGGCTTAACTACATCAATAGGAGGACAAAGTAACAAATAATTGATAATGAATAAGTCTCCTCCAGTCAAACAATAACAATCAGTTATGGATACTGCTATTCTGCCATCTACGTTCCTGCTAACCTTGTTGTTATCGGTTGGGCTGTTTTTCTTTATTCGTGCCTCGACTAAAGACCGCATACAAACAGTGCAACTGGTATCTGAGCAAGATGAAGCTGCTGTAATGTCTCAATTAAAAGAGTATTTCCGCTCCCGATCTTACCAAGTGGCAGAGGTAGACCGAGAACAAAACAAAGTGACTTTTGAAGGGAATGTTCGCCCCAGTTGGTTTTTAGCTATATTTTTAACTCTGCTGGCAGCGACTGGGATTGTTTGTCTCTCACTAGTCGTATACCTGCTTTTTCCTAACCTCAGTCCCATTGTTTTGGCTATGGTACTGCTGTCGCCTTTAAGTGGTCTGTTTTATTGGAAAAAATCTGGAAGACTTGAGAAGGTGTCACTCAAAGTAGAAACAACTCAGAGCGAACAAACCTCCTCAAGTAAGATCACTGTAGTTGCCCATCGAGATGAACTCAGTGAGTTACAGAGAACTCTACAGCTCAAGGCTGGTGAATAATTGTTGATTTTTTTATGATATGCAGACTTCTGACCTGATCTAATCTTTAAGCAATGAAAAGTAAAAAGGAGGAAATCAAGACTTCTGCTTTGTCATTTTCCCCACGATTTATATCGTGGGGAGAAATTTAAATTAATTAACTTAAATTCGTTGACAGAGCTTGGTTAACAATTCACGGTATAAGAGCGCAACTTCACTAGCGCTTTTGGAGGCGCTTGGCTCTATACCCACTCCCTTCTATATCATGACACTAGTATCAACCCATGCAATCTAGCGTGCTTTGAGACTAGTTTATTTTCCAACTACCTGGACTAGCCTTACTGGCAAATCAGCTCCAAACTAAAAAAAAATTAAATTTTGCATAAACTTAGCTATTTTGCCAGTTAATGAATAGTCAGGAGCCACACTCAATGTGTAAGATGACCAACTATGGTTCACCGGCTAGCTAAAGCAAGAGGTTCTTGACCAGGCGAAGGTTCTAATACCCTCAAGCTTGGAAACAAGAAATGGTTTTCCTCTACGTATTGAGCACCAAACAGTCCCTTTTCTGCCCAGAAATAACGATCTGTTGTGTGTTCATTTCGCTTTACGAGTAGCAACGCAGGTGGCAAAATCCCTTCAGCTTGAATGAATCTTCTCGCTGCTGTCACAGGTTTTTCTTCGCCACTTTCGATGCTATATTGAGGCACGTGTTCCAAAATACGCCGTCCTTCTTGACGACGGCGACTTTTCCTTTTGCGTCTCCTTGCCAACCTATTGTCCTCCTCTTTCAAGCTATAGATTGTAGTGTTAGCTACAAAATCCGTCGTCATTATATAAGTTCTAGTTCAAAATATCAATAGTTTTTAACCTTTTCATGCAAGAAAATTAACATCTTTGAAAATAGATAAAACGAAATTACCTAAGAAAATAATTCCTTGGTACAAACCATCACTAAAAAGATTTTAGTTAAGCTTTTATTGAATGGGTGAGGTAAAAATTAAGTATCCTCTCTTATTATCATGCCTCAAAATCTGTAATCTTGAGCAAGAGCTAAAAAATGTTAATGTCTGCCAGTTCCGATTTTATTGCTCTGTGTCGAGAGCAAATAGCGCTACTAACCCAAGGGCTGGGAGCAACTTTAAGTATTGTGTACCTGACACAAGAATTGGTAGAGACTCCTTCTGGTGAGGCCAAACTGATTCCTGTGGTAATTTACCCAGAAACAGCATTATTACCGCCAGAGGAAGAGACTGCTGAGGCGACAGTAGTACACAAGCAACTTCAAGTTGGAAATGTGTTTATATTACCCAACGATCGCAGAAGGTTATTGACAGCAGAATCGGAATTTCCAACCTCATCACAGCACTCTGAGGCATCTCAACCCCATTTAAAAGAGGAATACCTCTTTAGTGGCAACCAAATTGTTTTACCTCTGGTTTATGAGGGTGTGATGATGGGGTTATTGGTGACGGGTAGGCAAGACCGCGCATGGAATGGACATGAGGAAAGTCAGATTCAACAGATAGCCCAGACATTAGCGATCGCTTGTATTTTAGATCAACGCCGGGCATGGTTTGAGGAGCAGTTGCGTGAGCAACAAATTCTCCAAGAAAAACAGCGAGATTTGCTGGATAATCTGTTGCATCAGTTTCGTAACCCATTAACGGCATTACGGACTTTTGGTAAACTGCTATTGAAGCGGCTGCGCCCAGGAGATAGTAACCGGGATGTGGCAAATAGTATTGTGCGAGAAAGCGATCGCCTCCAAGAATTGCTACAACAATTCGATCAAGTAATTGACTTGACAGAAACAGATTTAGCACCACTACATCTGCCCGAAGAAGTATTTGTAGAAGCAACTATCCAAAAATCCGCTAAACCACCGCTACTATTGCCAGGAACGGGAGATAAGGCAGTTGACTGCTCGTTAGCAGATATATTAGAACCATTATTAATATCAGCCAAAGCGATTGCCCAAGAGCGAAAGCTAAAACTAATAACTGAAATTAAACAGAATTCACCCCTGGTACGTGCCAACATCAAAGCATTACGAGAAGTTTTAACTAACATCATCGATAATGCTTTGAAATATACTCCCACTGGTGGCAAAATTTTGATTCAGGCGGGGCAAGAAAAAGCTAATTTTCAGGGAATTGTAATTAGTGACAACGGGCCTGGCATTCCACCCCAAGATTTAGAACATCTTGGAGAACGGCATTATCGGGGTGTACAAGCGCAAACAGAAATCCCTGGCACAGGTTTGGGGTTAGCGATCGCCAAACAATTAATAGAGCAAATGCAGGGTGAAATCGAGGTTTTCAGCCCTGCAATCAACTCTAAGCTAACTTCACCCAATGCACCGGGGACTACGTTTATTATTTGGTTGCCAGAAGTTTAGGATTTGTCCTTTGTCCTTTGTCATTCGTCCTTTGTAAAAACCAATGACCAATGACTATCTGAGTGAAACCAACAAGTTTTGATTGATGGTCATTTGTAAATCGGTATCTGGGTCAATGGCGATTAAGTCAACGCTATTCTTACCGAAGAACAGACCAACCAATGCACCGATACCAGCGCCACCCAAAACTTCTTCTGTGGCGATCGCGCGATCGCCAGTTACAGCAGATACCGCAGTTGCCGCACCTGCACCCAATACAGTATTTTTGATAATTGAACCAACACTAGTACCCTTCTTGACGGTTTCAGTTTTGGTGATCACTTCAGAGCTAGCGTTAAGCTGATACTCCTGTCCACTGGTCAAAACCAGTTTCTGGGCAACGAATTGAGAACCGCCTGTAGCAGGCTTGAGTTGACCAATAACTTGACTACCAGCCGGAATCACTACAGATCCGTCTTGTGTTACTACGTTTTGGGATACTGTCAATGTCAAAGGCGCTGTTTCATCCTTTGTAACCAGAATTTTTTCTGCCTTGTCATACTTCACAGGGATAGCAGTCCCTTGGGGAATTGTGACTGATACAGGCGTTGGGTTAGTAGACCCGACAGCCACAACATAAGGCGAGTTAATTGCTGAAGCTTGGTTAGAACTAACCAGTGCTTGGTAGATAAAAGCTGCTACTTGGGCGCGAGTAGCGGTTGCAGTTGGATTCAGGAACTTCACATTAGGATAGTTCACAACTATTTGCTTTTCAGTTGCAGCTGCGATCGGGCTACGGGCATAGCTAGCGATGTTAGAGGCATCGTTGAAGTATTGCAGAGTGCTTTCGGTATTGCCACTGGGACTATATTCCAGACCGTTAGCGAGGGAAACTAAAACCTGTTGGCGAGGAATAGCTTGGTTAGGTTCAAAGCGATTACCGGGATATCCAGATAAGAAACCAATGGTATAAGCTTGCTGAATGGCGCTTGATGCCCAATAATTGCTGGGCACGTCAGCAAAGTTTATTGGTGATCGTTGCTGTGATTTTTGAAAAGCTTTGTTGACCATAGCGGCAAATTGAGCGCGTGTCACTGCTTCTTCAGGACGGAAACTACCATCAGGAAATCCGGCAATTACACCACGTTGTGACAATTGTTGAATAAATTGTGCCGCCCAATAATTAGATGAAACATCAGAAAAAGTAGTTTGAGCTAAAGATGGAGAAGCTGTAATCAAAGGAGCTACAGTGCCTACTGTGACGGTCAAAGCCATGAGTGCAGCTGTTCTAGATTGCAACCGATTAAAAGTAAACATTAATTTTTAACCCCAGTAGAATTATTTTTATTACTGTTAATTAATGAGACACTTACTAAAGTATTAGGTTCCCTTTAATTTCTATTTTTTGTAAAAACCATTACTTTTGTCATATAGTCAAATTAGATAGTTAAATTAATGAAAAACCTGCCAACATAGCTAGCAATAGGTAATAGTGTAATCAGGCTCTGACCAATTAGAGGGTGTTTTAAAAGCCCTCTGATTGGTATCAAAAGGTTTAGAACCCTCTAAATTAACTTTAAATTTCACTATCAGAACGCTCATGTTGCCCACCCCACAATCATTTAGTGCAAATTAAAGGCACAACAGCTTGTTGCACCTTGTCCTATAGGGCAAGGTGCAATACTGCTTGGGGTAAAGCATTTTCAACTCGGAAGTAGGTTCGGCGAAAATATTAAAGGTTTTTTCTTTCCCTTTTTTCCCAAAAAGCTGACAAGTATTTGAACAGGGTATAGGTTTTTGAGGACTTTTGGGAATCGAATAATTTGTGTGTACACCGTAGCCTCAAAACAAAAAGAGGCTTTGAAACCCAGTTTTAGTTTTTATATGTGAAACTACCCTGTTTCCCGCGTCGGGAAGCAGGGTAGGGAGTTAAGTCTAAGTTAATTCGCCAATTTGAAAATATTCGCTGTCACTCCCAGACTTTCTTCAAAAAGGGACTCACGACCCCAGCGTTGCACCTGCTGACTCAGTAATGCTTCGGCTTTTTGTTCTGAAAGTGAAGTTACTTGTTGAAACAGACCGGCAGATTGGGCACCACCATGTGTTTCCATCCGCATACAACCACCAGTTTCCGAGCAGATAACTGTACCACAGTCTGCCTGGGGATTTGTGGAACTGAGGCGCAAGGCAATCAAGTCACCAATAATATCGCCCACATCTGCAACGGGAACTCCTGCTAACTCGGCTTCTACTTGTCGCTGATCTTGAGAAATAAAATTGATGCGAGTGATATCATAATCACCGCTTTCCTTTTGATAAGAAACTGGTTGCCATTCCAATCGACTTGCCAACCAACCCAAGAACAGCAACGCTTGGGCGGGATTGCCTTTTTCGTAATCAATCGTCACGCGGTCAATTTCTCTGAGGGCAGCGCGACGCTTAGGCGAATCGTAGGCTTCAGCTGTCAATTCTTGCCATGATGCGAGGCGACGCCAGTTCAAATCCGCTAAAGGTACACCAGCTTCTACCAACTCTTCTAGGCGGAGTAAATCACTTTCTGGCTCGTTAAAGTTGCAAGAATCAACAATGACATTATTGCAGATTGCTGCTAGGCGCTTGAATAGACCGTTGTTAGGGTCTGGTGTCGCCTTCCACCAGAGAAACTTCGGCAAACCGCCAATCAACAATGCTGGAATCATACCACCGATACGTTCTAAGGCAGCAGCAGTTCCACTCAGAGTAATGTATTCGCAGCAGATAAGTGTGCTTGACGATTGCTTTTGGATGGGGCAATAGGCAGAAACTTGAGCCTTGACTCCTTCATCTTCGCCAGTAATAGGAAATAGGGCAATGATCCGGCAGGGGTTGCGGAGAGCGATTTCATCAGCAATTCTGGGGCTACCGCTATTTAACCCAGCAATAGCATGTTCTCCTCCAGTCCCACCTCGCTGACCTTTAGCGAATTCTTCTCGTAATACAGTCAGAGTTTCTTGTGTTGCTGTTCCAGTTTCTGGCAGTTTATGTTTCTTTTGCACTTCCCGTAATGCTGCTGCCATTTGCGGTCCTAAAATCCCATCAATTGGGCCGTTGTAAAATCCTAAAGCAGCCAACAAATACTGAGTTTCTTCTGGTTCGTAGACTACTAAAGTAAAGGTTGTTGCTCTAGTAGCACTGGGAAGTCCACCGTCCTCGCCAGTTATGCCATAGCTTTGCCAAATTTGATTCAGTTCTGCATCTATTTCGTTAAGCGAAATATCTTTCGGTGCCTGGAGGGAAAAAATTGTAGAAGTTTGGAGAGCCATAGGAAGTTTTGGATTTTGTCATTTGTCATTTGTCATTTGTCATTCGTCATTCGTCATTTGTCATTTGTTTTTACTAGTGACTAGTGACTAATGACTAATGACTAATATTTAGAGTCTGCGCCAGCGACGGCCATCCTGGTTAATTAAGAGTTCTGCTTGTTCTGGCTCCCAAGTGCCGGCTTCGTACTGGGGAATAGTATTAGGATCGGCGGGTGCATCCCAAACGGAAAGGGCTGGTGTTACTACCTGCCAAGCTGCTTCTACTTCATCGGCGCGTGTGAACAATGTTTGATCGCCCATCATACAATCAAGGAATAAGCGATCGTAGGCATCGGATGTTGCTTGGATGCCAAAGGAACCATAACTAAAGTCCATATCAACGGAACGGGTGCGGAATTCTGCTCCTGGCATTTTGACATCAAAACGCAGGGAAATACCTTCATTTGGCTGAATCCGCATCGTCAAAATATTGGCGTTTGTCTGTTGGGCGGCAGATTGGAACATCCGAGATGGAACTTCGCGGAAGTGAATTGCAATCTCACTCACTTTTTTCGGCATCCGCTTTCCAGTCCGCAAGTAGAAAGGAACACCTTTCCAGCGCCAGTTATCCACCAAAAACTTCATTGCTACATAAGTGGGTGTGGTGGAGTTGGGGTCAACGCCTGGTTCTGTCCGATATCCTGGCACTGCTTGACCTTTCATCCAGCCAGCACTGTATTGCCCACGGACTGCTGACCGCGACAGATTGTGAACATCAGCTAAACGAGTAGCTTGGAGTACCTTCACTTTTTCTGTGCGGATGCTATCGGCATCCATTGCATTGGGTGCTTCCATCGCCGTTAAGCAGTAAAGTTGCATGAGGTGATTTTGCAACATATCCCGCAGTGCGCCAGCGCTTTCATAGTAGCCAGCCCGGTCTTCCACGCCCACGGTTTCTGCTACGGTAATTTGCACGTGGTCAACAAATTGACGATTCCACAAGGGTTCAAAAATCGCATTGGCAAAGCGAAACACCAGCAAATTCTGGACTGTTTCTTTACCTAAGTAGTGATCAATGCGGTATACTTGGTTTTCTTTGCAATATTTCTGTACCACTTGGTTAAGACTTTGGGCAGAGGCCAAGTCCCGACCAAAGGGTTTTTCAACTACTAGACGATGTTTGTAGGGATCTTCTAGCATCCCGCCGCTTCCTAGCTGCTTAATTGCTTCGGGAAAGAATGAAGGGGCAACGGAGAGGTAGAACATGCGATTACCTCGCGTGCCCCGTTTTTCGTCTAATTCACTCAGTAAGGTTTTTAGTTTCTGGTAGCTTTCAGGGTTGTCTATATCTCCAGGACTGTAGAACAGACCTTGAGAGAAGTCTTGCCAGAGTTCCCCTAAATCGACATCAGGATGTGCCTCTTCCATGCCCTTCTGCATTTGTTCGCGGAAGTATTCATGGCTCCATTCTCGACGTGCTACGCCAACAATAGTAGTTTCTGGCGGAATGCGCCGTTCTCGCCGCAATTTGTAAAGTGCTGGCACTAGTTTGCGCCAGGTGAGATCACCAGAAGCGCCAAAGATAACTATAATCTGGGGTTCAGGCATCCCTTGTTGTTGCAGACCAACGCGCAAGGGATTTTCTAGCAGACTAACCATAGGAATTTTGGATTTTGGATTTTGGGTTTTGGATTAGGTATGGGGAATGGGGAATTGAGAATTGAGAATTGGGAATTGGGAATTGGGAATTGGGTTGTTTTCTTTATCCCCCTGCTCCCTGCTCCCCTCCTTCTTTTTCTCCACTCCCCAATACCCAGTCCCTACACTGGTGACAATACCTTGATCTTGTCTTCTAAAGAGTTCATCAAGGACTGGAAGGGCTGGATGAACTTGTCAATACCTTCAACTAACAGTTCATCCATTACGGTATCGAGATCGATGTTGATGTCGGGATCTTTGAGGTTTTCGATCAGCGTGTAAGCATTATTTACGTCTGTTTCTAAGCGATCGCTCACGTTACAATGATCGGCACAAGCTTTAATGGTCGCTGGTGGGACGGTATTAACGGTATCAGGGCCTACCAACTCTTCGATATACATCACGTCGTTGTAGTTGGGGTCTTTGGTGCTAGTACTAGCCCAAAGTAGCCGTTGTACTGTGGCCCCTTTTGCTGCCAATTCTTGCCAACGCTCACTTCTAATGATTTTCTTGTATTCTTGGTAAGCTAGCTTGGCGTTTGCGATCGCTACTTTTCCTTTCACAGCTTTTAGCCTTGCTTCCACCGAAATATCATCAACGCCTTTTTTCAACTTAGCATCTATTTTGGCATCAATGTTGCTATCGATCCGGCTGAGGAAGAAGCTAGCGACTGAAGCAATTCTACTGATGTCTTTACCTTCAGCCAGGCGTTTTTCTAAGCCACGAATATATGCCCAAGCTGTATTTATGTAGCTTTCTACTGAAAACAACAGCGTAATATTGACATTCATCCCCTCGGCTATTACCTGCTCCACTGCTGGCAAACCAGGTTCTGTACCGGGGATTTTAATCATCAGATTTTCCCGACCAATTTCTTGGAAGTATCGCCGAGCTTCGTTTATTGTCGCTTCAGTATCATGGGCGATGGTTGGCGGTACTTCGATACTCACATAACCATCTAGTCTATTCGAGGCTTCATAAACAGGGCGTAAAATATCACAAGCTTTACGGATATCTGCAAAAACGAGGGATTCGTAAATTTTGTCTATCGGTAAGTTAGCACGAACTCCGGCTTCTATATCGGCATCATAAATGGCATTGCCTGCGATCGCTTTTTCAAAGATAGCTGGGTTAGAAGTAATCCCAGATATACCTTGATTTTCAACCATGTCTTTGAGTTCACCTGATTGAATAATGTCACGGGTCAAATTATCCATCCAGATACTTTGACCGTATTGCTGAATTTCTAGTAGATGATTGGTAGACATAGCTAGTTTATTTCACTCCTGTATAGTGATGTTTCTAAGTGAAGTTGGCAAAACGCATTGACACTTACTTTTGAATTGTGGCGTTGCCAATCACTTATCGCATCGGCCAGCTGAGATAATCCTTAATTGATCTTCTGATCTTCAAAAAGCGCTATTTTGCATCCCCAATCCTAAATCACCATGATTAACGTTTAATTAATGGCAGATGAGAGTACAGCACGGCGTAAATAAACACCCTTATACAACCTCTAAAACCCTTACGTAACACTAACTACGAATTACGTTAGCGTAGCGGTAGCGAGTCCGCGAGCGTCATTACGAATTACGAATTATCTTCTAGTGTCCGTTTTGAATAAAAGACTCCACCTTTGCAACATCTTCTTTGCTGCCAATAATTAAAGGTGTGCGCTGATGCAGTTTTTTTGGCACTACATCCAAGATATTGACCAATCCTGTAGTAGCACGTCCGCCTGCTTGCTCAATCAAAAAGGCGAGAGGAGCGGTTTCATAAAGCAAGCGCAATTTCCCTTCTGGGTTTTGAATTGTACCTGGGTAGAGGAACACACCGCCTTGAACCAAAATTCTGTGGATATCGCTTACCATTGCACCGCTATAACGAGCGCTGTAGCCTTCTGTGCGATGAACGTAGCGGATATATTCTCGAATTGATTCTTCCCACTGCCAGAAGTTACCCTCATTCACGCTGTAAACGGAACCGTGGTTAGGAATCCGAATATTCTCTTCTGTGAGAATAAATTCTCCTAAGCTGGGATCGAGAACAAAGGAATGAACGCCAGTACCTATAGTATAAACCAGCATCGTGCATGGCCCATACAGGATGTATCCGGCAGCAAGTTGCTTCCGGCCGTTGGTGAGGAGATCGGTTGCCTTACCATCGCTATCAGTTCCTTCTTGTTGGCGAATGGCGAAAATGGAACCCAAGCTGAGATTATTATCAGTGTTGGATGAGCCATCAATTGGGTCATACAAAAGGGTATAGCGACCAATGGGGCAATTTTCGGGGATATAGTAGGGATTTTCCATTTCCTCAGAAGCGAGGCGACAGACTAAGCCGCTTTGCTTAAACACTGAGATAAACACATCATTGGCGTAGACATCCATCTTTTTGACGGATTCTCCTTGGACATTAACTTCCCCGGTAAAACCGAGAACGCCTTCCATTAAACCAGCGCGACTCATGCGGCGAGCAACCAGTTTACCTGCCAAGGCGATGCGATTCATCAGCGCACTTAAATCTTGTGCGTCTGGCGAAAAACTCTGAAGTTGCTGGAGAACATGACGGGATAAGGTTGTACAATCACGATCTAAAGCTCTATCTGTAATTTCATTGACAGACGATTCTAAGGATTCTGGCGTTTTAGCCATTTTTATGTTCTCCGCAGCCACTAGCTGTTAATTGGGTTTTAGTTGTGTTTGGCAACTTATGGTTGCTGCTTCTATCTTAGAAAGGTAATTTGAGAACTTAGATGCGACTTTAGATAAACTAAAGAAATGAGTTTTCAGTGACTCCTGCACTCAGAACCTGGATACGTAGTAGTCTGTCTAAGACATTACCAATATTTAGTCAGTAATTTATTTAAGTCAAGGGATGAAAGAAAGTAATAAAGGTAACTAAGCCACTGGCTATTATGTGCGGATGGCTCTCAATATGGTTCGGTTAATGTTTTTTGATGGAAATTCTAGATTGTAAAAATGCGATACAAAGACGCGATAAATCGCCGTCTCTACAATAAGCAGTCTTTTGTCTTGACGGTGATTCATCGCGTCTCTTCCCTTAACCGAACAGTATTGGGCCGGCTCTAACCTATTATAGTTATGAGAAAATAACGCTATTTACTCCTTGGTTGGTTAATTAATCCCCAAGATAAACAAGTAATCATTTATCGCCCTAATGTATATTTGCTGATTACTTTATCCAAATACCTAAAATTGCTTTCTCAAAATACTGAAATGTTTTCTAAAAATAACCTTTGACTTATTCAAACCCCAGTTTGCTTAATCATTTTGGTGTTTTCCGCAAGCAAAAGCCAGAGGGATGGACTACATCATTCAAAGCTTTTAGCAAATTAACCCTCTCCCTATTTCTCCCTAAAAAGGGAGAATAGGGTTAAAAGGGAGTAATTCAGGAAATTACTAGTTCTCTGAAGTTTCCTGAGAGAACTTTTTATGGATGGTTTTGGTGGATTCTCCATCAGCCGCTACTGTTATGAGATAGTCCATTAAACCATCTGAAAAGGGAAGACGCAGGTGGAAAGTACCATCGGGTTTGATTTTGATGGGATGTCCAGCAATGTTTACGCTTGTATTTGGTTGGGTTGCTCCGTGAATAATTAACTCAGCATCTGCTACAAACCAAAAATTTTCGTGGGAACGACTGAAAACGCGAACATTAGGTGAACGGGCGATGAGTAACCAACGATTGCTATCAGCTATATAACCAATTTCAACCATATAGTCGCGATCGCTGACGGGAATCGCCACGAAGCGATCGCGGGCTACTTCTTCACATTCATACTGCTGTATAAGCTGGGGACTTTGATAACTCAAGTCAATCCCAGTTACATCGTAAAGCCGCACTACCAATTGAGAACCGCCCTGTTGTTGCAGCGCTTTGTTCTGAGTCTGGGAAATGTGCCAAGAGACATAAGCCCATTTGGGAGTACGGGGTGTGAGCAGTATGTTGCTTTCTTGTTCACTGCTTTTTTCTTCTACGTCTACCAAGTTAATAGCTGTTTCGCTTGGTAAGGCTCCATTTTCAACGGTGGAATCTGTAGAAACAGGACTGAAAACACGATTTTCTTCTACGTCTACCAAGGTAATAGCTGTTTCGCTTGGTAACGTTCCATTTTCAACGGTGGAATCTGTAGGAACAGGACTGAAAACACGAGCGATCGCAGAACGGGCAATAAATAACCAGCAATCGCCATCAGCGACATAGCCAATTTCAGCTATGTAATCGCGATCGCTGATGGGAATTTCCACAAAACGATCGTTTGCAGTCTCGTCACATTCATACTGCTGGACAAACTGAGGATGTTGATAACTCAAGTCAATCCCAGTTGCATCATACAACCGCACTACCAATTTAGAGCCGCCTTGTTGTTGCAGTTCTGCTTTCTTGGTTTCGGATATCTCCCAAGAGACATCAGCCCATTGGGAAGTGCGAGGTGTAAGGACAAGACTGCTCTCTTCTTCAACATTTACTAAGTGAATATCTGTTTTATCCGCAATCGCCACATTCTCAACGACGGGATCTGGATGCACAGGACTGGAGAAATGAACAACTGCTGAACGGGCGATGAATAACCAGCGTTCGCCATCAGCGAGATAACCAATTTCAGCTATATAATCGCGATCGCTGGCGGGAACATCCGCCAGCCCGTCGTTTACTGTCTCTTCAGATTCATACTGCTTGACAAGCTGAGGACTTTGATGGCTCAAGTCAATCCCAGTCACATCATAAATCCGCACTATAAATTGAGAGCCGCCCTGTTGACGCAGTGCTACTTTCTTGGTTTCGGAGACTTCCCAAGAGACATGAGCCGATGTGGAAGTATGTGGTGTAAGCACAATACTACTCTCTTCTTCAACATCTCCCAAGTGAATATCTGTTTCATCCGCAATCGCCACATCCTCAACAATCGGATCTGGATTCACAGGACTGAAGACACGAAGAATTGCGGAACGGGCGATCAATAACCAGTACTCGCCATAAGCGATATAACCAATTTCAGCTATGTAGTCGCGATCGCTGGCGGGAACCTCTACTAAGCGATCGTGTGCTGTCTCTGTACATTCATACTGCTGTAAAAGCTGGGGAGTTTGATAACTCAAGTCAATGCCAGTCACATCATACAGTCGCACTACCAATTGAGAGCCGCCTTGTTGCCACAGTTCTGCTTTCTTGGTTTCAGAAATTTTCCAAGAGACATTAGCTGATGTCGAAGTATATGGTGTTAGCACAATACTGCTTTCTTCATCTGCATCTACCAAACCAATAGCTGTTTCGGCTGCAATTGGCACATTGTCAACCGTAGTATCAGTTTCTCCTGGGGTATCCGATCCCAGATTTATCGCCCAGGCTCCAATCCCTGCGCCTGCTGCTAAAGCCGCAACGTCTGCAAAATCTATGGAATTATTCTCAGCAGCACCTTCGCTAACAGTTGGCTCTGTTTGAGATTCTTCGTCTACCACCTCGATAGGAGGTTCGGCTGCATCTGCTACCACATTGAATACATCTACATCTGGCAATTCTGGCAAATTGAGCAGTGGAGATGGTGGTAACGGTGAAGGTTCCACTTCGTCAGAGTCTGATAAGGGGAATTCATCTGTATCTTCAGTTGAGGTGATACTCTGTAGCCAGTTCAATTCTGCTTGAAGTTCCTCATCTATCTCATCTTCAGAAATTTCTGTGTCCCAATATTCCAAACTAGATGTTACTTCTGGCACATCTGGGAATTCGGACAGTGGGGCTGTTACCTCAGATGAAGGCAGTTCTACATCTGAAGATATTTCTTCGGGAAGATTTCCCAAGTGAGGATATGGAGTATTTACTACAGCTGCTGGGGCTTCTATATCCCATGCAACCTCATCAGAATCGGGTGGATTTGTCTCAGTATAATTATTTAGCTCGATCGTCTCATCAATGGCGTTTGTTTCTGTTTCTTTGTTGTTAAAGGCAGACCAGGTAGCTGTCCCGATGCCCGTTGCTAAAGCCGCACCACCAGTTAAAGCTGCGGCTCCCGCTCCATTAGTTAGAGTAGAGGTTGTGCCTTCATAGAGGTTAGAAGTGCCATTAGTTGCCTCTTGGACTAAATTGGATGTTCCGTGAGTACCATTTTCAGCCAGTTCAGATTGGGTTTGAGCATAGATATTGAAAGGAGTGCGATCGGGGGTTTCTTGCTCTTGGAATTGTGAAACTGGCTGTTCTTCAAGCGTAGCTCCGTTAATGGAGGCAGCTGTGCTGGCATTAAGTACTGCTGTTTCTCCATCTTCTGGATCGGGTGGATGAGGATTTGATTCTGGTAAGTTGTCTGTTTTCTCATCGGATGATGGTTTTTTTCCGAGAGTCCACCAGGCCAACGCTGCAATTACACTAACAAGAAACAAAGGTAACAGTACCCAAAACGGTACTTCTTTGTTTACAATTGGGCTTTTTTGTGTAGTAGTGGCAGGAGCGACAAAAGGCTGTTCGGCAAATGCAGAAGCAGTAGCACTAGGGGAAGCTGTCGCAGCAGGTGTTGTCTGGGCACTGGGAGAAGGCGTGACAATAGGTTGTGATACGTTGGTTGCGATCGCAGTTGCTTCAGCCGTTCTTGCTTGTTCTATAGCCTGCTGTCCTGCGGGTGCAAGGGTAAAGCCAAGAAAATCTACTACGCTTAAGCTGGGATTTTTTTTGTAAACGTAAACTAAAGGTTGCGAGAAGGGATATTTTGCATCATCTGGCAAGGCTTGATGTAATTGCAGAACTCGCACATTTTGCAGCTTCGACACCTGATTAGCTAACACATAGCTGATGCCATCTTTACCCAGTTGTTTAATGATTTCTGCGGTATTATCCTCAGTTAGTTGGGTAGCACTAGACCCTGTAGCAAATTCAGCAGTCTTGAAGGCTGGATAAGTGCGAAAAGTATTGCGAGTCTCACTTGTGTTCGGGTGGTCGATTAACCGAATTTTCCCTGGAGGCGCTCCTAATTGTGACCAATTTGTAATTTGTCCCCGGAAAATCCGAGCAAATTGCCTACTAGTCAAGCTTCCTTTGAAAGGATTATCTGCGCTGACTACGATCGCAATCTTCTCACGGCGCAAGCGGACTTGCTCTAGTCCCTGAGCTTTTTCTTCTGGTGTCAAACCACGCCCCATTGCTACGATGTCAATTTTGCCATCTAACAAATCTTTCAGTGCTGTATCAGTGCCATTAGCGGCAACTTCAACCTTAGTACCCGAAAACTGTTTTTCAAAATTATCTTTCAGACTTTGGTTGATTGCACCCAAACTATTTGAACCATCAATCCGAATTGTCGTTCCATTCTGCACTGTTTGCGGCAGTGTAAAAGAAGGAGACTCAGTTTTAGATTGCGCCAGTATAGGTTCTGATACCAGCAAACCTGCTGCCATAGGAGTTGTAGCTAAAGCAACCCATAGTATCAGCCTGATTATCGAAGTATCTTTTTTTTCTTGTTGCCACATAAGCCCCTTAATTAAAGTAAAAAATAGAAAGCCTACCAGTCTTAACCCACAATCTTGTTAAAGATTATGGAGGAGACGCGCTAATTATACATCTGAGTTCTCTTTAGTTCTAAGTTCCTTCAGCGCACTTATATTGATTTATACTTGGACTGAGATTGTATAGCATGATAATTTATACTCTAATTGCCAGAGTCTGTTTACTATAAAATGTTCTAATTTATATTGCAACTTATACCAAGTTGGTAGCTTATGGCCACAATTATGAATTATTGAATTACTAAAACTGGTAAAGTGTAGCAAATTCAATATTATTTAACAATATTATTTTCAGTCATGCTGAATACTGAGTATTTTATTGTGTTAATTGAGTACTTATTGTTCAGCATTCAGAGGAATCTACTATATTTTTGAGATAACAATGACAATCGGGCTTATCAATTAGTGACTCCACCAAAGCATTTAAAGCCGTTGCAGCTAAAGCGCCACCTCCCAAAGTTCCTGCAACTGTAATAAAAGGTATCCCTTGTTGCATCAGTTGCCGTTTGGCTGCGGGAGCATGACTAAAGCCAATGGGCATTCCAATTACTAATGCTGGCTGAATTTTTTGATTGCTAATCGCGTCACAAACTTCTACAAGGACTGAGGGAGCATAACCAACTACCAGCACGCAACCTGGATTTACTTGCAGCAATTTTGATCGCCATTCTCGATGTTGCCAAAAAGCTGCTTCTGCTTCTGTGGCGGTGGTAATGTGGGGATTATCAATTAAGGTTTCAGTGCTGCATCCCAAGTGAAGTAATCGGGTTTGATCTAAAGCAGCAGCAACGGTTTGGGTATCGACAACAATTTGACAGCTTGAAGATAAGGCTTTTCGACTAGCTGCGATCGCATCTCGGCTTAATTTTACAAAGGATACTAAACTGACATCGCCACAAGCCAAAACCAACTGAGAAATTAAGTGTTGTTCAATTTCCGAACGCTGAGATAAATCTGGTAGTAAGCGTTGTAGCGATTCTGAAAAAGCTTCCGAGTGGGTATGAATTTCTGCATCCAAACCACTCCAGAGATTTTCCAATCCCCCCAATCCAGCTTGGGTTTCGACATCAAGTAACTTGAGTTGTGCCAGAACTTCCGCCTGGATAATTTGACAATGGCGATCGCGCCCCAATAATCCTTCTAATGCTGATGCAGTTTGTCGCAATTGAGAAATTTGTTGCATCACCGCCCGATATTGCTGCTGGAGTTGTCCCATCAGGTTAACAGTTGTGTCGGCTTCTGGTTCCACCTCCAAAATATTGCGGATATGGTTTAGCTGAAACCCTTGCTGCTTGAGTGCAACAATCCGTTGTAAGCGGAGAACATCTTTTTTGGTGTAGAGACGGTAATTGCTGCGCGATCGCACTGGTTGCGGTAACAGTCCCAATTGATGGTAATGACGCACCATTCGCGGAGTTAAACCACCGCCAACTGCATCTGTGAGTTCTTTAATAGTTAAGCAACCAGCGTTCATGATTTACTCCAACAACGGCAAAATTCTTTGTAACTCTTCACAAGCCGCCTGAAGAGATGGCGGTGCATTTTCATCTAAACCGTGATAGCACTGATTTACCAAGTTTTCTACATACGGCTTGCAAACTGACTCATTGTTAAATTTTGAATATTCTGTTTCTTCATCAACAGTTTCACCTTGTAAATAATGTATCCAAGTTTCAATATTTCTTTTAGGGATAAATATTGCGATCGCTTCTTTAGCCTGGCGAATCTGCTGTAAATCTTCTATCAGTGCATCATCTAATTTCTTCAGCCTTTCCTCTACCGTTTTCTTATCTGCATCAATCAAAACCACAAGCATTCCTGAAATATAGTTTTTGCTCCGATACAGCGCTTCCCGCTATTATGCAATACAGTTTTTCTTCTTGCCCCTCTTCTACCATAGCTTTTAGCTTTAAGGATGATGTACCTCATAGCTGCCAGAAGTGCTGTATGCTTTCACCTCTGCGGGATAACGTTTTCTG
Source organism: Nostoc sp. UCD121 (assembly GCF_014222285.1). GTDB lineage: Bacteria > Cyanobacteriota > Cyanobacteriia > Cyanobacteriales > Nostocaceae > Nostoc. The sequence goes on along the minus strand of NZ_JACKZS010000018.1, from coordinate 23,414 downwards.
ACAAACTGCTCTCCTGCACCTTTTGGGCAAATTTCAATTCTGAGATTTCTATCTAAAATAAAACCTCGTTTTTTCAGAAAATGCCGAGCAAAAACTTCTTGTTGCTTATCCTCACACAGAATTACAATCTGTACTCTACGCCGATTCATAAAGCCAACCCCGCGCAATCAGTTCTGAAATGGGTAATCCAGTATTTTCAGCAACTTCATTACTAATTTTTTTCACTCGCACAGGAGCATTACTCTGACGCTCAAACCAATAACCTATGGGCGATGCTAAAAGATAATTAATTAATTCAGGATGATGAGAAATTAGCAAAGCCTGGATTTTTTGCTCACTACAAAAGTCATAAAGCTGAACCAGCCAAGGCTGAATTTCTGGCAGGGCTAAAAAATTCTCTGGTTCATCAATACATAGCGTGTAATCTTCAGACTGAGTACAATAAACAAGGGTATAAAGAGCAATTAGCACTTTTTGTCCATCAGATAATTCGCTAAAACGATAATCAATAATATTTTTTTTATCTTCACCTGTTGTAAATCGCAATTTTAAAGTTCGATATCTTTCACTAAACTGTTCAAATTTAAAACTTACAAAACCCTCTAAAACATCTTGTAGAATTTTCATAAGTTCAGAAATTTTACCTTGATCTTCTGAAATATACCGATACCAAGAAACAAAATTTTCCATTCTAAAATCTAGACTTATTTCTTCCTTTTCGCTGCCATTAGCCATAAGACTAGGAATAATTTGTACAATAATGAATCGCTGCATTCTTTTTGCAAACCAAGCTAGCTTCGTACTATTAGTATTGACAGAAAACAACGATACTAGAGAAATAAAGTCTGAAATAGAGGAAGGGAAGGGAATGTTTCCTAATTCAGAAGTATCTTCTCGAAAAAATTGAAATACATTTTCCTCTAATTTTAGCAATATTTGGTTATTAAACCAGAGACGTTCATATTCAATATGATTTTTATTTTGATTATGTCTAATAGCCAATTCATATCTGTAATGACCATTATTACCAGTAATTTCTAACTCAAAACGCTGAATTTGTAAAGTCTGCCAGCGAGTACAGTCAGTATATTCAAAAATTTCTTCTAGGTTTTTACGACCACTTACAAAGGTTTGAATTTTCCGTAAGGCTTCAAAAACAGTTGATTTACCTGTTCCATTACCACCAAGAAACAGGTTAATCGAGTCAAAATTCATCTCGAAATTTACCAACCCGCGAAAGTTATCAATATATATTCGCTTTAACATAGATTTTTTCCTACTAGTGCAATTTTAAAGCTAACAGTTAAATCGTCCGATTTACCCACATCCCGCTTTTGAAAAATGCTTCAAGAACACAGATAAAGATTTAACTCTGCGTACTTCTGCGCTTCCCTCAGCGCGACGGCAGTCGCTACAACGGGGGGAACCCCCGCAACGCGCTGCCTCCCCTTTGCGTTTCAAAATCATTATAAACATTGACATTAACATTAATGTCAAGGTTTAGCGTAAGAGAGTCACTATAAATTTACCTTTCATGCTCTACCCCCAACGTTTTAACCAATTCACCAGAGAACACGCAGATACCTTAGCAGCACTTTTGTGTGGGTTGCTATTATTTTTCGGATGGTTCGCCTTGCATCTCGGTTGGTTGGGATTGGCGTTCCTGTTACTACCTGCCGCTTATGTAATTGGTGGTTACGAAAGTGCGCGGGAAGGATTGACTACCCTTTTCAAAGAAAAAGAACTTGATGTAGATTTGCTGATGATTGTCGCCGCCATTGGTGCTGCAAGTCTCGGCTTATGGCGAAGAGAATATCATCTAATTATTGATGGGGCAATTTTGATTCTGATCTTTGCTATCAGTGGCGCATTAGAAGGCTATGCGATGCAGAGAACTGAGCGCAGTATCAGAAGTTTGATGAGCCTGACACCAGATACAGCAAGAGTTTTGCTTCAGGGAAGGGAAGAGGAAATTCCTATTAGTCAGTTAAAAGTAGGTGATGAGATTGTTGTAAAACCCGGAGAGCTAATTCCTACTGATGGGATAATTTTATCTGGTTACAGCACCCTGAATCAAGCTGCAATTACAGGTGAGTCTTTACCTGTAGAGAAGACGGTGGGCGCAGAAGTTTTTGCCGGCACACTTAACGGCTATGGTGCATTGCAGATTAAGGTACACAAACCAGCCCAAAGCAGTTTAATTCAGCGCGTGATTCGCTTGGTAGAACAAGCGCAAACAGAAGCACCACCTTCGCAAGAGTTTATCGATCGCTTTGAAAAAGGATATGCCAAAGTCATTGTAGTAGCCGGGATATTACTGGCAACTTTACCGCCATTTCTTTGGGGTTGGGATTGGGAAACAACAATTTATCGCGCCTTAACTTTCCTTGTGGTGGCTTCTCCCTGTGCGTTGATGGCTGCAATTATGCCCACCCTGCTTTCAGGAATAGCTAATGGTGCAAGACAGGGGATTTTGTTTAAGAATGGGGCGCAGTTGGAGAAGATTGGCAAAGTCCGTGCGATCGCATTTGATAAAACTGGTACTCTGACAACAGGACAAGTGCAGGTATTCCAAGTAATTGCAATAAATAAATACACCCAACAAGATGTATTAAAAGCCGCCGCTAGTGTGGAATCCTATTCAGAACATCCCATCGGTAAGGCAATTGTGCAAGCGGCTAGTGATTTGGATTTGGTTGGTGCAATCCAAGTGCAAGCCATACCTGGACAGGGAATTGTGGGAATTGCTCAAGAACAACAGATAATTGTAGGCAATGCTGTTTTTGTGCAAAAGTATGTCACAAATTTACCTGAAGAATTGCGAGAAATGGCTCAATCTTTGGAGCAAGAAGGTAAAACTGTGGTTTGGGTAGCACAGGGAAATATAGCAGAAGTAATGGGTGTAATTGCGATCGCAGATGAAGTAAGATCGCAAGCAGGCGCAACCATTTCTCGCTTGAAGCAACTGGGAATTGAGCAAATTGTCATGTTAACTGGAGATAATGAAGAAACTGCTCAAAGTGTCGCCAAAGCTGTAGGAATCGATCAGGTATATGCTCACCTTCTACCAGAAGATAAGCTAGATGTTATCCGCCTTTTACAGCAAAAGTATCAAACTGTGGCAATGGTGGGCGATGGAATTAATGATGCACCAGCTTTAGCCCAAGCATCTGTGGGTATAGCGATGGGAATATCTGGTAGCGATGTGGCATTGGAAACCGCAGATATAGTACTGATGGCAGACAAGTTAGAAAAAATTGCCGTGGCGATGCATTTGGGAAGGCGATCGCAATCCATAGTCAAACAGAATATGTTTGTAGCGTTGAGTTTTATTATGTTGCTTTTGGTGGGCAACTTTTTAGGAAGTATTAACTTACCTATTGGCGTGATTGGGCATGAAGGTTCTACAGTACTAGTGACCCTCAGTGGTCTAAGATTGCTGAAATAAAGCACTTTTCTCTAACTGTCTAATCCGCTCCATTTGCAAGATGTTCCACTCATCTTCAGAAAAGGGCGTGCTAAACCAGGCATCTAATATTTCTTTTGCGATCGCTTCTGTAGTGGCACGTAAACTTAATACTAGGACATTCGCATGATTCCAAATACGTGCCCCACGTGCAGTTTCAGCATCATGGCATAATGCCGCACGTATCCCTAAAACTTTGTTGGCGGCAATAGATGCACCAGTACCAGTCCAACAAAAGACAATCCCCTCATCTGCTTTTTGGGTTGCTACTGCCAAAGCAACTTTACTACAGCTGAGGGGCCAATCAACTTCTAAATCATTCTCAGCTAAGGAACCAAAGACTATAACTTCATGCCCGCGCTGCTTAAGTTCTTCCAGTATGCGATCAGTTAGGTTGGTGCGTTCATCACTGCCAATAGCGATTTTCATGCATTCCCCCTTAAAATTAGTCTTCCCCATCTCCTCATACTACGATGTTTATAGGAGACAGGGAACAGGGAAAAATTAATTACAAATTAGGAATTACGAATTAATTCTCGCCCTTTGCTGAATATACAGCACTTTTACCATCCAATGAAACTGCATCTGTTTGCAGTTCTTGATGTTGATTTGTTTTGATAAAGCGCTCTGTTGTCGTCTTTATGACGATATACAAAATCGGTACTACAAACAAACTCAAGAAAGTCGCAATTAACATCCCTCCAAAAACTGCTGTTCCTAAAGATTGACGACTACCCGCACCGGCACCTGTGGCAACAGCTAACGGAAAAATCCCCAATAGTGTAGAAAAAGCAGTCATCAAAATTGGACGTAACCGCTCTTGCGAAGCCTCAATTACTGCTTTGGTAATCGAAAGCCCTTGTTCTCGTAATTGGTTAGCAAATTCCACAATCAAAATTGCGTTTTTACTAGCTAAACCGATCAACATTACTAGACCAATTTGGCAGTAAACATCATTCGAAAAACCCCGCATTGATTGAGCTATAAGCGCTCCAAAGATAGCTAAAGGAACTGATAACAGAATGATAAAGGGGTCAACATAGTTCTCATATTGAGCAGCTAGTACTAAGAATACAAAGATTATTCCTAATCCAAAGATTAGCGGTGCTAAACCACCAGAATCTATTTCTTCTAATGCCGTTCCTGACCATTCGTAACCATAGCCGGCTGGTAAAACTTCTTTAGCAACTTTTTCCATTGCTTTAATTGCGTCTCCTGAACTAGAGCCAGGAGCGGCGGAACCATTAATTTCAATTGAGCGGAACAGATTATAGTGATTGATAGTTTGCGCTCCCACCGTCGAAGTAACTGTGACTAAGTTACTTAAAGGAATCATTTGATTCCTTTGAGAACGAACATATAGTTTACCAATATCTTTTGGATTGGAACGAAACTGTTGATCTGCCTGGATATACACCCGATAATTACGCTGCTGGAGATTGAAATCATTTACATATTGCGATCCCAAAGCAGTTTGTAAAGTACTGAAGACATCATCTATAGAAACTTGCAATGATTTGGCTTTATTGCGGTCTACTTCCACAAGCAATTGTGGTGTATCTGCGGCAAAGGTGCTAAATACAGCTTGTAATCCTGGTGTTTGATTAGCTTGACCGAGCAACTTACCCATTGACTGGACTAGATTTTCTAAACCACTGTTACCTCTGCGGTCTTGCAGTTGAAAGACGAAGCCGCCAAAGTTACCTAAACCCTGAATTGGTGGCGGGTTCACAGGAAAAACCCTGGCTTCTGGGATTGACAATAACTTCCCTTGCAATTTACCAATAATCGCCTGTACTGATTGATCGGGTCTTGAACGCTCATCCCAAGGTTTTAAAGTGGTAAATATAATGCCGCTATTGGCGGTGCTGCCACTAAAACCAAATCCTCCCACGGCGAAAGTACCTAGCACTTCTGGAAGTGGCAGAATTTCTTTTTCTACTTGTGCCATGACATCGCTGGTATATTGCAGCGAAACACCTTGAGGCCCTTGGATGATGGTGATGAAATAGCCTTCGTCTTCATCGGGTAGAAAGGCTGTCGGTACTGTGGTGTACAGCCAAGCAGTCATTCCCAAAGAAACGATAAACAGTCCAATGACGATGCTTTTGAATCGTACCATCCAGGTAAGCGATCGCTCATAACTTGACCTTACCCATTCCAGGAACCGATTAATCAGGTCAAAAAACCAGCCAATCCACCTTGGTACTTGTTGTTCTTGACGTAGCAGCACCCCACACAAAGAAGGTGTTAGAGTCAAAGCTAGAAATGTCGAAATCGCAATAGAAAAGGCGATCGTCAGCGCAAATTGCCGATAAAGTGCGCCTGTAGTTCCCGGAAAAAACGCCACTGGCACAAACACCGCCATCAATACTAGTGAAGTGGCAATAACCGCGCCAAACAGTTCCCTCATTGATTCACTTGCGGCTCGACGAGGACTTACGCCTTTATCCTGAATAAAACGGCTAATTTGCTCCACCACAACGATCGCATCGTCTACCACCATCCCCGATGCTAAAGTCAGACCAAATAAAGTCAAACTATTGATAGAAAAGTTAAAAATTTTGACAAAGGCAAACGTTCCAATTAGTGCTAGAGGAATAGTCAGTGCTGGAATTAAAGTGGTTCGCCAATCCTGCAAGAACACAAAAATTACAATCACAACCAGCACTACCGCTTCAATCAGAGTCTTGATGACTTCTGACATCGACTCTTCTACAAACGATGTTGTGTCAAAAGCTACCTGATATTTCATGCCTGGTGGAAAACTCGGAGCCAATCGCGCCATTTCATCTTTGACTCCTTTCGCTACATCCAAGGCATTACTGCCAGGAACCTGATAAATCCCTAAACCTACAGCATCATTGCCCCGGAACCGCAAAAATGTGTTGTAATTTTCTGCACCCAGTTCGGCTTTACCGACATCTTTGAGCTTGACTAATGTGCCATCCTCTTCAGTTTTGAGGACAATTTCTTCAAATTCTGATGGTTCTGCTAATCGGCTAGCAGCACGCACGTCAAGTTGATATCTTTGTCCTTCAGGAGCCGGTTCTTGCCCAATTCTTCCTGCACCAACTTGCAAGTTTTGTTCGGATAAAGCATTCGCTACATCCTGAGTCGTTAGTCCCCGACTGGCAAGGCGACTAGGATCTAACCACAAACGCATTGCATAGCGGCGTTCACCAAAAATTTGAACGTTGCTCACGCCTTTGACTCTTTTTAAAGCATCTGCTATGTAAAGGTCGGCATAGTTGCTTAAGAATATATTGTCGTACTCTTTATTTTCAGCGAATAAACCAATTGCTAAGAGAATGTTGCTAGATTCTTTAGATACTCGCACTCCCGTGCGCTGCACAGAATCTGGTAGTTGTGGTTGGGCAACAGAAACACGATTTTGCACATCCACAGCCGCAATATCTTTATCCCGTGATGAATCAAAGGTGGCTGTAATGGTACTAGTACCATCGTTACTGCTGCTGGAAGTCAGATATCTTAATCCCTCAATCCCGTTGATTTGCCTTTCTAAGATATTTGTCACTCCGCTTTCTACGACTTCTGCACTAGCTCCGCTATAGTTGGAAGTTACACTGATTTGCGTGGGACTAATTTCTGGGAACCTAGCGATCGGTAGTGAGGGAATACTAATTAACCCTATTAAAAGGATGATGATCGCACATACCGACGCAAAGATTGGTCGCTTAATAAAGAAGTCAACAAACATAGTTTAAAAATTGGAAATTGGGCATTGGGCATTGGGAATTGGGCATTGGGCATTGGGCATTGGGAATTGGGAATTGCGAAAGACTTGTTGAAAGGTTCTCACTCAAATCACCTTGTCCCCTTGTCCCCTTGTCTCCCCTGCCCCCTGCCTCTTCCCTTCAGCTAAGGCTTCCGACTACCCACTTCTTGCGGTGCGGGAGTGATGGGAGCGCCATTAGTTAGGTTGAGAATACCGGAAACAACAATTTTGTCTCCAGCTTTTAGTCCTTCGATAACTTGATAATTATTCCCCTCAATAGCTCCCAATTTCACAGGTTTTTGTTGAGCAACTAAAGAGGGCGCTCCAGCGTTCTTTTCTGCTGGTGCTTCAGCTTTTTTTTCTGCTGGTGCTTCAGCTTTCTTTTCTGTTGGCGCTTCAGCTACAAATACAAAAGTCTCCCCACCTAGGCGAGATACTGCTGTAACTGGAATTAAAATTCCTGGACGTTGGTTCCAGATCACTTTGGTTTGCACTGACTGGCGATTTACCAGTTGACTTCTAGAATTACCAAAGTTGGCTTTCACCAAAATTGTCTGCGAATCTGAACTAGCATCTGGAGAAATGAAGCTTATCTTACCCCTTGCTGCGGGTTCGCCTTGAGCGTTTAGCATTTGTACTGGTAATCCTAAGCGCAATTTTTTAGCTTCTTCTAGGGGAACGGAAATATTCAGTTCTAAAGAGTCGTTTCTAGTAAGTGTAGTGAGTTGGTCTGCTCTTTCCACAAAATCTCCCACCTTTGTGGGAATATCACCAACAATGCCAGTAAAAGGTGCCAGAACTTTTGTGTATTTCAGTTGGACTTGGGCAGCTTGGACTTGGGCAGCTGCTTGCGTTACTTGCGATCGCGCTTGGGCAATTTCTTCTGGACGGGAACCATTTTCTAGTTGCCTTAAGTTTTGTCTCTGTTGTTCCAAGGCACCAGCTAGCTCATTGATACTAGAATTTCTGCTTTTGCGAACTTGGTCTAGGCGTTTCTGAGCTACGACAAGGGCAGCTTCAGCACTTTGCTGTTCTTTGACATATCCTTCTAAGGTATCTTGGGAAACTGCACCCTCTTTTCTCAATTGTGCATATCGCTTGGCTCGTGACTGTGCTAGTTCCACATCAGATTTAGCTGACTGAATTTGAGCCTCAGCCTGAGCTATTTCTTCTGGTTGCGATCCCGATTGAGCATCTCTAAAGCGAGCTTGGGCTTGGGCTAACTGCGCTCTAGCTTGGGCAACTTCTTCTTGTCGCGTACCTGCAACAAGTTCAGCAAGACGTGCTTGAGCTTGTGCTAGTGCAGCTTTTGCTTGTGATAATTGCGCTTGGACACTATCACTTTCTAGGCTAATAATAACTTGCCCCTGCTGAACACGGTTGCCTTCTTGGATGAAAATATTGGTAATTCGTCCTTCAACCTGTGGCTTGATAATTACCGAACGTGGAGCCTCTAAGGAGCCAATAAACTCCGAACTTTCTTGCACAGTTTCAGGTTGCACAGTCGCTAGCTTGACTGGAATTGCCATCGGTTGACCAGCAGCTGCCCCACCTGCTGGTGGATTACTAGCACTACTAGTTTGCCACCAGCGCCAACCAAAACCAATGCCTCCAATTAAAAGGATAATTCCCAAAATTAGAGGCCAACGACGCTTTTGTGGTGGTTTAGGCGATCGCTCTGGCAGTGGTTGTGGCTCTTGACTAGAATCAGTAACAACAGGTTGTTCTATTTCAACTGGAAGCGGAGAATCAGGGAACTCAGAATGGGACATCTTCGGTTTCTCGTCTTGTGGATTTAGACTTGGGCAATCTACTCTTGACTAAAAAAGCATTATTTCAATAGATTTCTAGCCCTTTGTTTTTGATGTTGATAACAAATATGTATTTGGGTATTTGGGCGATCGCTCACGATGTCTAGTACCTAAAACAAACAAATATGCTTCATCACATTATGGTTATTTTGTACATTGCCTAACTCCCATCATTTTTTTAAAGTGTAATTTATAAAACTTTTTTGGTCAGTATAAAACCATCACTTTCCGTCATAGAGAAAACACGGTTTATGTTGTTGCAAGGGAATCAATACAATCTTCTGTCTCCTGCAATGGCAAACTGCGTGATACCGTGTACAAATAAACTTAAACAAGTTTTGATGTAGTATTCATACTGTAATCTTGTGTGGTAAGGATATCGCTAAAAACGCAGAATACCGTGAAACAACACACCCGTGGAAATATCTACAGATACTTTTAAATCTATATCTGAAGATACTGCACCCTTATCTTGACTTTTTTCCAAGTACATAACCACCTAGCTGTTCGCGCAGCGATTAACGATTTGTTAGATTTGTATAAAATCAGACAAGCGGCTTGGTAAAGTTTTCCATAAGAGTTTGCAAGCGCTTGCTTGCATTATAACCACACAGGAAACTAGGTTTGTATAAGTTTAAAGATGAGTTTATCCCTCTTGAGTCGTATTGAATACTGATCTTAGGGAAGAAAAATGTACAGTGCAATGTATGGAGTGATGCCTTCCCTACGATAGGCTTGTCTGTGATACGCTGCGCGTAGCTTGCTTCTGAGTAGGAGTATGACAACGGTGGGCTATTCTATTCATCAAGGTTGCAAGTTTCATTGAGTTATCCTCACCAAGAACAAAGTGCAATCAATACAGTGTTCTCTAGAGTCCTATTTTTGAGCGGTCTTATCTTCCTACACTTAGGTCATCCAATCGGATGATTCTTAACTCACCCATTCGGGTGATTTAATTTATCCTAATCAGGGTTCTATATATGTGAGCGAGTCATACTCAATGCCCTTCAAGCATCTACAACTGATTCTTTAGAATCCAATTTCGGCAAGATACCCACAGTTGATTTTCGGTTAGCAAGAATATGATAAAGGAGCCACTCATACCGATCAAGTGCTTGCTCCAACGAATAATTTTCTTCGGCAAACTGTCTTCCCGCGTTACCTAGCTTCGTACAGAGAGTAGGATTAGCATATAAATCATGCACCGCAGCGGCCATTGCATCGGGCGATTCTGGCTCAACAATTACCCCACCACCACTGAGTTTTATCGCTCTAGCAGCAGTTCCAGTTGCAGGAACTGAACCCACAATCGGGCGACCACTTGCCAAGAGTAGTGGTATTTTTGAAGGCATATTAAACGAAATTACATTGTGCTTTTGCACAATCAGCCCGACATCAGCTGCTGCTAGCATTTCAGGTAATTTTTCTCTCGGCTGCAATGGTAGCAGCAAAACATTATCTGCTCCATGTAATAGACAATATTCTTGCAACCTTTGCAATGCTGTTGATTCGCCGACGATGACAAAGACAATTTCTCTAATATGACGTAAGCAAACTGCTGCTTCTATTACTGTTTCTAAACCTTGGGTTAGAGCAATGTTGCCCGAATAAAGAACTATAAATTTCCCATCCAGTTGATGACTAGATATCCAAGAGTTGTTCTGTTGCGGTAAAGGATGGATGAAATTTACATTCACCCAATTAGGAATACAAACGATTTTACTAACAGGTACTCCCTTATTCACTAAATTCTCACGAAATCCATCGGCGATAACACTAATAGTGTGTGCAGTCCGATAGGCAAATTTCTCTAAAGCTGCAAGAGTTCGGATCATCCACTTGTTTTTCAGAAGCCCGATACGCACAGCAGCTTCTGGTAATATATCTTGCACATTTAGAACTATTGGGCAGTTGTATAGCCAACCAAATATTGTTGCTGGTAAGATACCTAGCAAAGGCGGTACTGTTAAAATTATCACATCTGGACGTTCACCTCTAAAGGCTTGAGGCAAACTTGTGAAAATAAAGCTTAACTCCAGCAACAAACGATCTAAAAGGTTAGGTTTAGACTTAATTCTGATGTAGCTTCGCTGAATTTTGACACCATTTTTCTGTTCAGTAACGTACCATTGACCCCGATATCCATCGTAAATTTCGCGCTCAGGATAGTTGGGCATTCCGGTAATCACCCGCACTTCATGACCTCGTTTTACTAGTCCTTCTGCCAATTCAGTCATTAGGGGAGCAATGCCAATCGGCTCTGGATGATAGTTGTAGGAATATATCAGAATGTGCATGAGCTATTTATAAATTGGGTAAATACAGCCGGAGATAATCGGATTTATTGCTAACTTCAATAGAGGCTGCAACTTTTATTATTTAATTTAGTTTGTGATGAGATTATGATTTTTTTAAATCACAATTGCGATAAGCACTGCTGAAAAATTTTCTAGGTGGATTTTAACAGTTATTAGCGAACAATTATCAGTTTTTCTGGTTGGATAAAGTTTCCCAATCCTATATTTAAAATTTACGTATGTTAACTAATAAACGTTAATTGCTTACTGATTTAAAAGTGAATAGAGTTGTTAAATTTACACTGAGGGGATTGTAGCATGAGATTTAATATCATGCATATAACCTGCATTCCGCCTTGTAAACTGGCACATGAAGTACTTTTAACCAAGTAAAGAATATTGCATTAATTGGGTGAGCGTCCAGTTTTTTTAGTGGCTCAAAGGCAGTAACTTTTTAACATTAGTGTGTTTGGTAGCTTCGTATTTAAAGCTGTAACTGGAAAAAACTCCAAGTATTGCAATTGACATCAACAGCTTTATTTGGGTTGTTAGCAACACTAGCGATACTTGTGGCGGGCTACACTGATGCAATACTAGAAAGTTGCATTGATTGCTATGCTCAGGGCGATTTTAGCGAAAATATTTCTGATTATAATCGCTCGAATACTTATGAAAATAAGTATTCGAGCGATCGCTAACCGATAAGGCTGGATGATAAACTCACCAGTTCACTGAACTATTGGAGCTAAAATAGAGATTCATTAAACTAAACTTGGCAACCTCTAACTAGAAAGCCTTACTTTCTAGAAAGAGGCTTGCTTTTTCTTCAGAGTTGAGCCTAAACCCAAGGCCCCAAATGCCAGGAAACCCAGCAGAGAAGCAGGTTCAGGAACTTTGGATACCTGAATAGAACCAGAATTTTCATCTAGTGTTATTGATGTACCTTGTTGATCGACATCTTGACGTAATCGCAAAGAGTCGCCAACGGTTCCAGTAAAGAAGTATTCTCCAATGACACCTGTTCCTCCTCCTATATTCAGAGGGCCAAACAATTTCTGAGTGGCACTATCAAAATTGAAACTGAAGAAATCAGATTGTGATACCCCAGAAGTAACGGTGTTATAAGTTCCCAGAGGATTATTAGATGGGTCTAAGAAAGAGACATTCAAGGATTGTAAAAAGTTGGTGGCTCCACTACCACTTTCTGAAATAATTGTCGGTGCTGTAGTCTCGTCGTAGCTGAATGAACCGACTGCGGAATAACCAGCATCTCCTAGCCAGTTAAAGTTGAAATCAATAGCTTGAGCAGGGTTGTTAGCACCAGCAGCGATCGCAACACTAAGTACAGCACTAGTTGCTGTAGTAGCAGCGATTTTGGCAAAAATGTTTCTCACTGTTATATCTCCAAGATTTATTTGCATGATGCAAATATCAGTACATCAAACAATACTAACTTTACGATAGAAATAAATATAAGTAAATACTACATGGGAGACTGAAGAAAATATAACATCTAGATGAAGACAAACACTTATTTTTTAAAGTTTTCGAGAAGATATTAAGTCTATTTAACAAACCCAAGCTCAAATTTATCTATTTTGATGTATGTAGCAAGGGTTATTACTTAAAAATCACGAGCGATCTCCTGAGAATAACTGATAAAGTTGAGCTACGCAAAGTTGAAAACAGTGACCTATGCCTGCGTTTCTATTAGAAGTTGGTACAGAAGAATTACCTGCAAGCTTTCTCAGTGATGCCTTAATACAGTGGCGAGAACGCATTCCCCAAAGTTTGGAAGCAAACAGCCTTCAGGGTGAAAGTGTCCAAGTGTACGGTACTCCCCGGCGTTTAGCGGTATTGATTAAAGGTCTACCATCCCAGCAAGCAGACCGAGAAGAAGAAATTAAAGGGCCTCCCGCCCAAGCTGCCTTTAAAGATGGTCAGCCAACAGCAGCAGCATTAGGCTTTGCTAAAAAGCAAGGTGTGGAACTAGATGCACTCTTCCTTCGCCCCACTGACAAAGGGGAATTTGTTTTTGTACAAAAAAGAATTCCTGGCCGTCCTGTGGCGGAAATTTTGACAGAACTTGTTCAAGAGTGGATTTGGGGTTTAGAAGGTAAGCGGTTAATGCGTTGGGGAGATGGGGATGGGAGATTTTCTCGACCAATTCGCTGGCTGGTAGCTTTGTTAGATGAGACGGTGCTACCGTTGGAATTGGTGAATGGTTCTAAAACGATTCAGAGCGATCGCATTTCCCAAGGTCATCGCGTTTTACATCCTGAACCTGTGACAATCGCCCAAGCGACTGATTATGTTACCGCCCTCAAATCTGCTTATGTCACCGTTGACCCCGAAGAACGGGAAAATCTGATTAAAGAGCAAGTAAAGGCAGTAGCAGAAAGTTTAAGCGGGTATACAGTCATTTACCCCGATTTGTTAGCAGAAGTAACCAATCTCGTAGAATATCCTTCTACAGTTGTTGGTAAATTTGAACCAGAATTTTTGGAATTACCAACTGAAGTAATTACGGAAGTTATGGTAACTCATCAACGTTATTTTCCTGTATTCAAACCAGGTAGTTCTGAGCAAGAATTATTGCCCAATTTCATCACCATTTCTAACGGCGATCCCAAAAAATCAGATATTGTTGCCGTCGGCAATGAAAGGGTAATTCGTGCCAGATTAGCTGATGGCAGATTTTTCTACGAAGCTGATTTAACTAAACCTTTAGAAAGCTTTTTACCCCAGTTAGAAAAAGTCACCTTCCAAGAAGAATTGGGTTCGGTGCGTACCAAGATAGATAGAGTAGTTAAAATTGCTGAACAAATTAGCAGTCAATTAAAATTAGCTGAAAATCAAAGCCAAAAAATCCAACGTGCTGCTTTATTGTGTAAAGCAGATTTGGTAACTCAAATGGTGTATGAATTTCCCGAATTGCAAGGCATTATGGGAGAAAAGTATGCTTTAGCAAGTGGTGAAGATGCCGAAGTAGCAAAGGCAATTTTTCAACATTATTTGCCAACAGGAGCCGGTGACATTTTACCCGAAACACTCACAGGTAAAATTGTCGGTTTGGCAGATAGATTAGATACCTTGGTAAGTATCTTTGGTTTAGGTTTAATTCCTTCTGGTTCCTCCGATCCCTTCGCTTTGCGTCGGGCTGCAAATGCTGTAGTTAAAATTACTTGGTTTTACAATTTGCCGATAAATTTAGATGATTTATTGGCGCAAATATCAACAGATTTTGCTGCGAAATATCAAAAAGATCGGGCATTATTAACCACAGCATTACAAGAGTTTTTCTTACAACGCATCCGCACCTTATTACAAGAAGAAAAACAGATTGATTACGACTTGGTAAATGCAGTTTTGGGAGAAAATGACCCAGAGTACACAGAACGGACGTTAAAGGATTTATTGGATGTCCGCGATCGCGCCTTGTACTTACAAAAAATCCGTAACGACAGTATTCTAGATAACATCTACGAAACTGTTAACCGTTCCACACGATTAGCCGCCCAAGGTGATTTGGATACAAAACAGTTAGAACCAACAACCGTAGTTCGTCCAGAATTATTCCAAAAGCCCTCTGAGGAAGCTTTGTATAATGCTTTAATCGAATCAGTACCACAAACTCAAACAGCACAGCAGACACGAAATTATCAACTGTTAGTAGCAGCATTAGCAAAAATTGCTCCAACAGTTAGTAACTTCTTTGATGGGCCAGATAGCGTTTTAGTTATGGACTCCGATCCAGAAATTAAGCGTAATCGATTACACTTACTGGGATTGGTTCGGAATCATGCTCGTGTTTTAGCTGACTTTGGTGCGATCGTCAAAAATCTGTAGCGTAGGTCAACAAAAAGTTGTGTAATTTTTGCCAATAGACGCTAGTATAGGGAGTGCTTAACCAGGGACACTCTGCTGCAATCTATGTCCAAAGCTCATGTAATTGGATTGGGAAAGTCCGGTGTTGCTGCGGCGAGATTGTTGAAACGGGAAGGTTGGGAGGTAGAGCTGAGTGATGGCAACACCTCCAAAACCCTCCTACAACAACAACAAGAACTCGCTGCCGAGCAAATAACCGTTAAACTAGGCCAATCCCTAGAATTAAATGGTGATAATTTACCCCAATTAATAGTTGTTAGTCCTGGCGTGCCTTGGGATATTCCCGTATTAATCAAGGCACGCCAATTAGGTATTGAAACCATTGGGGAAATGGAACTCGCTTGGCGAAATTTGCGATTGCTACCTTGGGTAGGAATTACAGGTACTAACGGTAAAACTACTACCACAGCTTTAATTGCTGCCATTTTTCAAGCAGCAGAATTAGACGCGCCCGCCTGCGGTAACATTGGCCACGCCGCTTGTGAAGTTGCCCTATCTCAGAGGGGACAGGGGACAGGGGATAGGGGACAGAGGGATAGGGAAAGAGGTGAGGTAACTCCAATCCAAAATCCAAATTGCGCTGGAAGCGCACCAAAGGTGCGACCTAAAATCCAAAATCATATTGATTGGGTGATTGCGGAAGTTAGCAGCTATCAAATAGAATCTTCCAGTTCTCTTGCACCCCGTATCGGTGTTTGGACGACTTTCACACCGGATCATCTGAGTCGCCATAAGACTTTAGAGAACTATTACAACATCAAAGCAAAGCTGTTGCGTCAGTCAGAGTTGCAAGTGTTCAATGGCGATGATGCCTACTTGAGCCAACAAGGTTTAAGTGCTTGGCCTAATGCTTATTGGACAAGTGTGAGAGGAAAAGATTTCCTGATTAGTGAAAAAGGCTTTTACATCGAGGACGGCTGGGTTGTGGAAAAATTGACTGCAACCTCTGCACCAGAACCGATTGTGAAAGTATCAACTTTGCGGATGGTGGGAGAACATAATCAGCAAAATCTATTGATGGCAGTAGCAACGGCACGATTAGCAGGAATTAATCGTGATGCGATCGCACGTGCGATTCAGGAATTCCCCGGCGTTCCTCATCGTTTGGAGCATATCTGCACTTGGGAAGGTATTGATTTCATCAACGATAGCAAAGCTACCAACTACGATGCTGCCGAAGTTGGTTTAGCATCAGTCAAAAGTCCAGCGATTTTAATTGCTGGTGGAGAAGCCAAAGCAGGTGATGATACTGGCTGGCTAGCACAAATCCAAACCAAAGCTGCTGCTGTGTTATTGATTGGCTCTGCTGCACCCGCATTTGCCCAACGCCTTCAAGAAGTGGGGTATTATTCTTACCACATTGTCGAAACTATGGAAAGGGCAATTCCCAGAGCGGCAGAATTAGCCAAGGAGTATGAAGCGCCTGTGGTGTTACTATCTCCAGCTTGCGCGAGTTTCGACCAATACCCCAATTTTGAGGTGCGGGGCGATGATTTCCGTCAGTTGTGCCTTGCTTGGGCGGGAGGAGCAAGGCTTCAATACAACTCGATTCTTTCATCTTCCCTATAATTCATTCACTGTGTGGCTTGCAGTTACACAGTGAATTTATTATGTAATTTAAAAGTGCGGTGCGATCGCATGATCACAGAGTTTAAAATATTCTAGAAGGATTGTTTAGAGCTAATTTAGTGGTTTTCTATAATTATGTTTTGCTGTAGTTTGCAACTTCAACCTCATGAGCAATACTTGTAAGTTTAGGAATAGGTAAACCATCTTCTAGCATTCCTTCTATATGAAATTCAATAGCTTCTGCAATCATCTGCTTGACTTCTTCTAAAGTTTCACCCACAGCTACACAACCTGGTAAATCAGGGATATAAGCGCCATAGCTAGTTTCTCCCTTTTCAATCACAACTGTATAACGCATTAGTATTCCTCCAATTGAGCTTGTCTCCAGATATTTTTAAGAGTACCAATTGGCACATCCACATTTGGTTTACCAGACACTTTTACCGTACTAGGTTTATCTGGATGTTTGAACTGTCGATGACTACCTTTAGTTCTAGCAAGATACCAACCATCAGCTTCTAGTCGTTTGATAACTTCGCGTACTTTCGTGCTAACGCTTATCTGTATAGGTGAAATTTATATTACAGATAGAGTGCCTTATTGAGAAAGCAAAGTAAACACAATTATGTCGCAATTCTGTCCGTCATTTTGTCATGGGTTTTGGCATTGGTAAGTAGATGGACAAAAATATTTCTTATGAATCGAGTGGCTCAAAATGAAATGCTAAAGTTAATAATCAAGCTTTTCCAGAGCTACATTCCATCTGTCACAGATAAAATTTATATATGAACGCTACACAAGAAAAACTAAAAGTTCAGCTTGAACAGGCTTTAGTCGCAGCTTTTGGCGCTGACTTCGCGGGAGTAGATCCAATTTTGGTTTCTGCTAGCAATCCTAAATTTGGTGATTATCAGGCAAATGTGGCTTTATCCCTAAGTAAGAAGTTAGGAAAGCAACCAAGAGCGATCGCAGGTGCGATCGTTGAGAAACTAGATGTATCCGAAATCTGCGAATCACCGGAAATTGCTGGGCCAGGATTTATCAATCTGAAACTGAAAACGCCATACCTGGAAGCACAACTAAACGCGATTCAAGCTGATCCCAGACTTGGAGTTCCATCAGCAAAAACGCCGAAGCGGGAAATTGTGGATTTTTCCAGTCCGAATATTGCCAAAGAAATGCACGTCGGACACCTGCGTTCTACCATTATTGGTGATTCCATCGCCCGGATTTTAGAATTTCAAGGACACGATGTGCTGCGGTTAAATCATGTCGGTGATTGGGGTACGCAGTTTGGAATGTTAATCGCCTATCTGCGGGAAGTTTACCCAGATGCGCTTACCACCGCTAATGCTTTAGATATTGGTGATTTAGTTTCTTTTTACCGCAAAGCTAAACAACGCTTTGATACAGATACAGCTTTTCAAGAAACAGCACGCCAAGAAGTTGTCAGATTACAAGCAGGCGCAGAAGATACACTTCATGCTTGGAAATTGTTGTGCGAACAATCACGGCGAGAGTTTCAAGTCATTTATAAATTACTGGATATCAAGTTAACTGAACGGGGCGAATCTTTCTACAACCCTTTACTACCAGAAGTTGTAAAAGATTTAGAAAAATCTGGATTACTGGTAGAAAATCAGGGCGCAAAATGCGTTTTTCTAGATGGATTTACAAATAGAGAAGGTGAACCTTTACCCTTGATTGTGCAGAAATCAGATGGTGGTTATAACTACGCCACAACTGATTTAGCATCCCTCCGCTACCGGATTCAGCAGGATGAAGCAAAGCGGATAATTTATGTAACTGATTCTGGACAAGGAAACCACTTTGCCCAATTCTTCCAAGTAGCACGCAAAGCCGGCTGGATTCCCGATGATGTGGAATTAGTCCATGTTCCCTTTGGGTTGGTATTAGGAGAAGATGGGAAGAAATTCAAAACTCGTTCTGGGGATACTGTGCGGTTACGGGATTTATTAGATGAAGCTGTTTCTCATGCCCATGCTGACCTAAAAACTAGATTACAAAAAGAAGAACGTCAAGAAACTGAAGAATTTATTAGTGAAGTTGCTAGGGTAGTTGGAATTAGTGCAGTTAAGTATGCAGACTTAAGCCAAAATCGCACCAGTAACTACATCTTCAGCTACGACAAAATGCTGGATCTTAAAGGTAATACTGCGCCCTATATGCTGTATGTTTATGCGCGGATTCATGGGATTAGCCGCAAGGGTGATATTAACTTTAAAGAGTTGGGAAATAATGCTGTTTTGTTGCAGCATGAAACAGAATTAGCACTGGCAAAATATTTACTTCAACTAGATGAAGTTATTAGTAGTGTAGAGCAAGACTTGCTGCCTAATCGTTTATGTGAGTATTTGTTTGAACTGAGTCAGAAGTTTAACCAATTCTACGATCGCTGTCCCATACTACAAGCGGAGGAACCGCAGCGAACATCTCGGTTGGTTCTGTGTGATTTGACTGCTAGAACTTTGAAGTTGGGATTATCTTTGTTGGGAATTCAGGTGTTGGAGAGGATGTAATTTTTTTAATGCAAAGGTAAGCAGAGTAAGAGTTACGCTGATTTTTTCATCAGAATTGCTGGACTTAGGGGCGATCGCATCTGTGAGATTTTTTAAGACATTCACACTGGTATTAGCATGAAACATACTGATAAAAGACAGGCAGGATAAAAGGTGACAATCGAAATCTACGTCAGCACTGATATAGAAGCGGATGGCCCTATCCCTGGGCCTCACTCTATGCTTAGTCTTGCCTCAGCTGCGTATACCGCAGACAAACAATTAGTTGCAACTTTTACAGCTAATTTAGAAACTTTGCCAGGGGCCCAAGGACACCCCAAAACTATGAAATGGTGGGCAGAACAGCCAGATGCCTGGGCAGCTAGTCGAGCCGACCCCCAGCCCCCTCTAAAGGTCATGGAGTCTTACCACGCCTGGCTTGTGGCTTTACCAGGTAAACCGATCTTTGTTGGCTATCCAGCAGCCTATGACTTTATGTTTGTCTACTGGTACTTGATAAACTTTGTGGGCGATAGCCCCTTTAAATTCTCGGCATTGGATATCCGATCCTATGCGATGGCATTCTTGAAACAAAGCTACAACGAATCTGGCAAGGATAATCTACCTGCTGCATGGTTAGAAAATCTTCCATTGGCTCACATTGCTTTGGATGATGCCATTCAGCAAGGGAAGTTATTCTGTAATCTTTTGCAAGCGAATCTACAGCGTTAAGGTGATTTACAAGAATAAATATACCGATGCCGTTAATTTCGACTTCGCTCAACCAACTGATAGATCGAGAGTTGAGCGACTTGTGCCGAGCGGAGCCGAGGTAAGTCGAAACTCGCCAACACAGGTATTTTCTTTGTCGGAAATCACCTAAGTAAGATAGCTATGCGATCGCATTTATAAGATTTTGTAACAGATTTCCGATAACGACGAAGCCTGATTCATTGTTATCGGAAATCCCTTACTGCTTTGAGAAACCGAGGATCTTGCCCTATACCTGAGTACCTTCGATATAAGCCTTAATGGTGGGTAACGCCGTCATCTTCTCATAGAAGAAATTGTTGACTATTTTCATCACTTCCGCCTGGGCTACTTCTACTTCGGAACCAAGGGGAGTGCCAGATTCTTGGCGGCACAAACTACGATATAAGCGCAGCAAATGACGCACGATTTCTAACTCCTCTTCCCCCTCCAAAACCTTAACGGCTGCCACAATTAGTTCATCTGCCTGATTGAGAACACTATCGAGATCAAACACAGCACTATTGTCCCTGGCTTGTTGCACAGTTCCCATTAATGCGTGGACTTGGTAAAGCAGTGCTGTAGGTTCATCAAACAACTCACGTAGAAACGCTGCTTCCTCGTAACGCCCGTTTAGCCGAAAGATGTTGTACATCCGCTTGGCTGCTTTGCCGTAGTTGAGGTGCTTACCTTGTTTGACATATTTTTTAACTTCCTTTTCCAATACCGCCACATAATCATCCATAACATCGGCGGAGGCTTGCTTCACCAGTTTGGAAAAGATGGGAGCAGATTCAGCGTCCAGGTAAACTTCTTGAAAATAGCCGTCCAGATAGCCGTCTAGTGCTGTGATAGTTCCATCTGGTGCTTCCCAGGTAACATCTACCACGTTGCTGGCGTTGGACAATTGACTACGTATTGTGTCAGCAACAACCCATTCCAGCTTACACCAAGACCAGTTAGGGTCTTGGGCTACGGCATCCCAGGTCAGCACCAGAGGATTGCCCTCTAGGTCGCTTACCTCAATCTGACCGGCAATCACCTCATCGGGTTGCCAGTTAATTGGCGAACCAGCACGTCTGGTGTTTTCTCCCCGAACCACTTGTTGGGGATAGGCACCAAAGTTCACATCAATTAACTGATAATTGGGGCCGGACATGGTGTTAAGTGCCTTGTCCCGAACCAGTTTGCCAAGAATCTCGGAGGCTTCGCTACGGGTAGGCGCAATGATATTCACCCGCTCGAAGTAGTCACAGTCACCAGGATAAGTCTGAATCTTAGATTGAGCCGCAGAACCAGAGATCGCCAACGCGGTTTCTACAACACCAGGAATGTCCTCAAATTCGACGATTTTGCCAATGGCGCGAAACCGTGCCAACTCTTGCGGATCAAAATCCAACATAGTGACTTTGTGCCCAAAAGCACCTGTGTCTTTGTCTACGACAATATCGCTGTCGCCTGTGGCCTCGGTGATGGAATTCATCCAACGTTCCAATTCTTGCTCATTGAGTTGAACTCCTAAGCGATTAGCTGATTCAACGATGCGGTTACGTGCATCTAGAGTTTGATCCTGTGCTTTTGTCATATTTTATTTCCAATTTTATTTTGTGATTATACCTTTATAGATGATTTCAAGAAAAATGATTTTTGCGATAGTTGTTAAAGAATATTTATTGAATATTAAGTTTAATGAAATACGGTCTATCTCCCAGTAATTACATGAGATAAAAACCGCTAGCTCTCTCTATATAAGGTTCACAATGCGGATATTTACTAAGCGTTTGTTAGACTTTGTTCTCTAATAAATAGTTTTGAAGAGAGAAAAATCACTGGTAGGAGATATCGTAATACTCCAAGTATATCTTTGTACTAATGAGTGTCGTGTTAAATAAAGAATGTTCATAAATAGTCATTTTCAGAACAATGAGTAGATAGGCTGCACCAATAAAGTTAACTATTTAAGGTCGTCGTTTTTCCTTTTTCATTCTTCCTTGCTAAGGGTTTCAAATATATTTAGCTTTTGTAATATAGTTGTATTTATTTCCACTTACTTAGTTAGCGATCGCTAACTAAGTTATGTGCCAAAAAGATTTATTCCGCTAAGGTGTCGAGGCGGCGATCAAAAGCATAAGGATGAACCCAAAAAGAGACCTAGGCTGTAAAGCAGAGGTCTTTCGCTTTCAGAACGTTGTAAAATTCATTAGCAACGTAAAACGCTGATATGGTTAATTTAGTGGCTTCTGCGCCATCAATGCCAAAATAGCAAGTCAATTGCCAATTCCATACTGACAATTATTGTTACTCCTATACCGAAAATGCGATGCCTACGGCGGGCAAAGTCAACGCCAATATTCTCAATATTTAGTTGCAAACCTAAATATCTAATGCTGGATCAAAAATTTTCTTTATATTATGCAAGGTTTTAGGAGAACTTTTCCCAGGATTGGGCAACTAATTGGCTCAACCAGCGACGTTGTTGCTGATCCAGCATTGGATCATCTGCTAGCAACTGAGCGGTTAATTCTTCCAAGGATTGACCCTGAGCGCGGACAATTTTAATGACTCCAGCGATCGCAGCTGCAACGAGTTCTTCATCAATTGGCTGTTGTCGCAGGGCAACAATTTCTTGGGGACTGTCTGGAATGGGATAATTCATGGCGTGGGTTTACAGAAATACAAAATGAACAATAAATTCAACAAATTCTTAAAATTTCTTTACTAAATCTTTACGAAACTAGTTGCGCGGAGTGTACTTTACTTTGTGCCTTCATAAAATCTGTCTTAGTGAGTAGATTGATCGGAGATGTCAGGAAACGATGAGAGAAATCCTTTATTTAGAAGTTCCAACTCCAGATATAGAAACTGTGCGTAGCTGGCTACAAACAGATTTTGAACCTGGAAATGGAGAAAAAGTGCTTACTTCGGAAGGCTTTCGCCTCAAAATACCCAGTGCTAAGACACCTGGTAGGGCGGGTCTTTCCGAAAACTTGCCTGTAGAACTTTCGGTATTTGTTTGGTCGGTGCAACGAACTACCTATCTGAAAGTGTTTCGTTGGGCAGAACAACCCTTTCCCAGTGAAAGACAAATTCTGCAACGCCTAACCAAAGAAATCAGAAGCCGTTTTCCACATCATTATCCAGAACCACCAGCGATTGATTTATCCCAAGAATCGATTTTTGCCGCTTTAGCCTCTGCTTACCCCCTCACCGTCAAGTATTTTCAGAAAATGCCCAACGGTGAATACGATCTAACACGTGCCTACTGGTGGGAAAAACGATGGCGCGAAGGAGTACGAAATCCGCAGAGGCCGCGTCAAGTTGTGTTTTCCAGTCGAGGGGACAGAGGAACAGGGGAGCAGGGGAGCAGGGGAGCAG
>NZ_JACKZS010000189.1 GCF_014222285.1 Nostoc sp. UCD121 | reverse complement strand
CAATTCCCCATTCCCAATTCCCAATTCCCCATTCCCCATTCCCAATTCCCCATTCCCCATTCCCCATTCCCCATTCCCCATTCCTCAATCATGAAATTTGGTGTTGTTGTTTTTCCGGGTTCTAATTGCGATCGCGATGTTGCTTATGTAACCAGAGATTTGCTTTTACAACCAACTCGCATGGTTTGGCATCAAGAAACAGACATTGCTGATTTGGATGTCGTTATCATCCCTGGTGGCTTTAGTTACGGGGATTATCTGCGCTGCGGTGCGATCGCACGTTTTTCACCCGTGATGCAACAGGTTGTTGAACACGCTCAAAAGGGTAAATTTGTCATTGGTATTTGCAATGGTTTTCAGGTATTAACTGAAGCTAGACTTTTGCCAGGGATGTTAACCAGAAATCGGGATTTGCATTTTATTTGTGATCGCGTCCCTGTGAAAGTTGAGCGTACCAATCTCTCATGGACGCAAGCCTATACCAATAGTGAAGTTATCACTTTGCCCATTGCCCACGGAGAGGGACAATTCTACGCGGATGAAGGCACTCTCGCAGAAATTGAAGATAACGGGCAAGTCGTGTTTCGTTATGAAGGCGAGAATCCCAACGGTTCACTGAACAACATTGCCGGGATTTGCAATCGTCAGGGCAATGTGTTGGGGATGATGCCGCACCCAGAAAGGGCATCTGACGTAATGCTAGGCAATAGCGATGGCTTAAGGCTCTTTCAGGGCTTGTTAGAGAAGGTAGCCGCATTAGCGTAGCCTAGAGAAAATATGGGGCAACTAGATTAGATATTTGGCGATCGCTATCTCTAGAATAATCTTCAGAGGGCGATCGCTCCATCACATCAAGTTTTAGAATTTGCATCACGAAGCAGTCCATCGTAGATATCACTTCTACAAATTAACGCGAGAGTCAGTATTCCCCTGCCCCCTTCTTCAACACAATTACTAATTCGTAATTCGTAATTAAAATGGTTTGAGTAAAGAGCCAAATTTTTTTAAACTTATTTAAAATTAGCGGTCTACAATTAGTTGTAGATTTAGACCCCAACTAATTCAATTACGAATTACGAATTACGAATTACGAATTACGAATTACGAATTACGAATTACGAATTACGAATTACGAATTATTTTAACGTACCTCTTTAAGACTATCAATTTGCTTGGTAAACAACTCAGTGAATAAACTCAGCACAGTCCGTTCTTCGCGTACTTTTATATTGGCACTGATTGACATACCTGATTGCAATGTGACGTTTTTACCTTTAATTACTAAAGATTGTTTATCCAACGAAATTTTTGCCGGAAATCTATAAAACTGATGTGTTTGGTCTGGTGGTAATGCGTCTGATCCTATCCCCAGCACTTCCCCTTTAATATCGCCAAATTCGCTGTAAGGAAAAGAGTCAATCCTAACATCTACCTTCATACCTTTTCGCACAAAACCGATATCTTTATTAGTAATGAAAACTTCAGCTATATAGTTTTCCTTTGGGACAATTTGTAGCATTTTTGTCGTCGGGTTCGCTACAAATCCAGGGTTTTTTGCTTGTAAATCGAAAACTGTTCCAGCTACAGGCGCACGAAGTTCTTGATACTTAACGTTTAATTGTGTTTGAGAGATTTTGCTATTGACATCTGCCAAACGCTGTTCATTATCTAGGATAACTTTCATGAATTGGCTATCAATTGCGGCAATACGCTGTTTGTTATCAGCTATCTTATCCAAAACGTTTTTATCAGAAACAGCCACCGTATTGCTTAATTCTTGTTGCCCCTTTTCTATATCAAACTGGAGGCGTTTTTCTTCCTCACCTAATTGTGCTACTTCCGCCGTGCGGTTTTGTACTTCTTGTTGCTGGTTGAGATACTGAAGTTGAGAAATACCACCTTCTTCTGATAATATTTTCAGTTTATCTAAAATACCCTGTTGAATGGCTAAACTCGCTTTACTATCTTCCAGCTTAAATTTATTTTGAGCTAGTTGTTTTTTGATTTTTTCTACTTCCAACCCTGCCGCAGCAGAGCGAGAATCTAATTCTTTTTTGGCAACTCGTAGACGTTGTTGCTCATCAATCCCTAAAGTAGAATCTCGACCAGAGTTTCTTAATTGAGTCCGTAGTAAGTCATTTTCTTCTACTAACGCTACTCGACTTTTCAGCAGAAAAGCAGTTTCTTGTGGCAAATTACCGCGCAAATATAACAGTTCAGATCCCGCAGCAGTACTTGCCCCCATTAATCGCCGATAAATTTGATTTTCTTTAATTAATGCAATACGGATTTTATTCAAAGAATTTAATTCGGCAACAGTGGCTATGGAATCAAAAGTCAGCAACAAATCCCCTGACTTTACCTCTTGTCCATCTTTCACATTAACTGTTTTCACAACTCCACTAACAGGAGCCTGAACTTCTTTGATTGTTCCTTGCGGCTTTAATTGCCCTGTTGCTGGCACTACTTGCTCAATTTTCGCAAAATAAGCCCAAGCAATTCCAAAGCAGGCTAACCCCATGAGAGTAACCATAATTGCCCGCGACCAAACTGGAGATTGACGCAAGACAATTGCTTGCTCAAATTCCTCACTACTGGAGTTAATTAAAGACTCTTGAGCAGCTTTCTGTTGTTTTGTAAGTACCGGTGAATCTTGCTTGACTCCATTTTTCTGATTCCCATTTTTCTGATTGCCGTTGTGGTGATTCCCATTAAGTTGAGTCATAACGATTTTGGGTTTTAGATTTTAGATTTTGGATTTGTTTTTGGGTGGACACTGTTCAAATTATGTAATGCTATGCCGCCAAGAATAACTAACTACAAGTTCACATCTTGTTGCTGATACAGATAATAATAATGACCTTTAGTGGCCATTAATTCTTGATGGCTACCTTGTTCTATAACCCTACTATTATCCATCACAACAATCATGTCTGCATTACTGACCGTATTTAATCGATGGGTAATAAAAAATACTGTATCACCCTTAAATGCTTTGGCTAAATTGAGACATATTTGCCGTTCTGTGGGATAGTCTAGGGCGCTAGTTGCTTCATCTAAAACTAATAATTTTGGTCGTTGTAAAACAGAACGAGCGATCGCAATTCTTTGTCTTTGTCCACCTGAAAGTGCCGAACCGCGTTCTCCCACCCGCGTGTTGTAACCGTTGGGCAAGTTCATAATAAACTCGTGAGCGCACGCAACCTGAGCCGCTTCGATAATTTCTTCGGTTGTGGCATCGGGATTCGTCAGAGCAATATTTTCTTGAACGCTACCGTCAAACAACAATGTTTCTTGGGGAACTACGCCAATTTGTCGTCGCAGTGAATAAAGCTCGACTTTGGCAATATCATAACCATCAATCAAAATTCTGCCGGACTCAGTTTCGTAAAGTCTCAGCAGCAATTTCATCATCGTACTTTTACCCGATCCACTCTGTCCGACGATGCCGATAAATTTCCCTGGCTGAAATTCGAGGTTGACGTTGGAAAGTTGCAGAGGGCCACTCGTCCCAAATCGAAAGGAAACATTTTCATATTTTACTGCTCCCTTAATCGTTGGTAAGGGTATGTTGTAGCGATCTGTTTCTCCTTCTTGTGGCGTATCGACAATATCGCTTAAACGTTCTAGAGATAAGGCTGTTTCTTGGAAGCTTTGCCAGAGTTGAGCTAAACGCAATATTGGGCTGGTGACGTAACCGGATATAATTCTAAAGGCAATTAGTTCGCCTAAAGTTAATTCTTGTTGCAGTACTAAATAAGCTCCTACCCACAAAACCAGTAAACTGCTGAGTTTGTTGAGAAAGTTACTGGTGGAGTTAGCCAGGGTGGAAGTTACAACTGTTTTAAAACCAGCAGCGACAAACCGAGCGTAACGCTCTTGCCAAGAAAAGCGCGATCGCAATTCGATATTTTGCGCTTTAACGGTTTGAATTCCTGACATCACCTCCACTAAATAAGATTGAGTTTCGGCATTGCGTTCGGCTTTAGCACGTAACTGTCTGCTAATGGTGGGAGAAGCAATTAAGGTAATCACGATAAACACAGGAATTGTGCTTAAGCCTACCAAGGTGAGTTGCCAACTATAAATCAGCATTACACCGATATACACCACCGAGAACAGAGCATCTAATCCCACTGTTAAAGCAGTACCAGTCAAAAATTGGCGAATATTTTCTAATTCGTTGATACGAGTCGAAAGTTCACCCACCGGTCGGCGTTCAAAATAACGCAGTGGTAAACGTAATAAGTGGTCGATAATTTGCGATCCTAAACCCATATCGATCCGGTTAGTGGTATCGACAAATAAGTAAGTTCGTAAGGTAGTCAGTACTGCTTCAAATAGTCCGACTACTAATAGTAAAATCCCCAAAATATGTAGTGTGCCAATACTATTTTGAGTGATAACTTTGTCGATAATTAACTGAACTACCAGAGGATTTGCCAAAGCTGCCAACTGCACGAAAAAGGAGGCAATAAAAACCTCGATCAACACTCGACGGTGCTTTGACAAATATGGCAAAAACCACCGTAAACTAAAACGTTCTTGGGGTGTTTGGTTGGTAGCACTGAGCAGTAATACTTTAGCTTGGGGCGGAAAGTTGGTTGGGTCAACATCTAATTGTTCAACCAATTGAGCAGGTTTACAGCGCACAATTCCTTTGGATGGGACACCCACAACCACGGTATTTGCATCTGCCGCATATAAAACTGCAAAATTATCACCATAGCGAATCAATGCTGGTGTAGGAATACGCGTTACTGAGGAGACTGGTATTTCTATTAACTGTGCCTTGAGTCCGATTAATTCTGCCAGGTAAGCAGTAACCTGAAACGATATAAGACCCTGACGTTTGACTTGCTCAGTTAAGATGCGGCGAACCACTTCTCGACGAAACGGTATTTCTAGGTGCTTCGCAATCATTTGGAAGCAGGCGAAGGCTGTATTTAATTCTCCCTTACCACTAAAAAACGGGTATTTTTGTTTTGACGAACTCTTTGAGGTATCGGGGACTGGCTGGGGAACGATTTCGTCTGATGCGTAAGGGATATCTAATTCATCGTCGTCTTGGCTATCTACTTGGATGTTATTTACCGCCAGTACTATCTGATGACTATCTTCTAAGATCAAATCTGAGGGATGGATACCAACCAACCTGGAAGGGTTTTGACCTATGACCTGAATCTTGTCTCGGTCGTCGTCTGCTTCTAGGCGATCGCCAGGTGATAAATTCGTGACTGTACCACCGCCACTTACAAACCAGACCTTTGCGCTATCCAGTTGGTTAAATGCAGTTTTTCCTGGAGGTAAGTAATGGATTTTTGCCTGCGGTAAGGCTTTTTCTGTAAGTTCTCTGAGATTTAAAGTTGCGATCGCTTGCTTTTGCCAATAGGAGCCGAGAATATCAAAAACTTCTATCAAATAACTGCGATTCTTGCGAGCTTCGGCAAAAGCTGGGTATGAAGCGAGAAAACTAAAATATGCCGATGCACTCAAGGTTAAACATACTACTTCGGTAGAGGCGATCGCAGTCTCGCAGGCAACATCACGCAACAAACTAATTTCGCCGATAATTTCTCCAGGTTGCAGCAATTTTAGGGTAATTGGCATTTGCGTCTGGGGGTCGTATCCCAGGAGGCGCACTTGTCCCTCATAAATAATGGTGATGCGTTCCGGGAGACTTTCTTTACCAATGATTTTTTGACCTATGCGATAGCGCCAGGCTTGCAGTTGTTCTGATAGATTAGCGATCGCTCCATCGGGTAACTGTTCAAACCCTTCTATGGTAGTGATAAATTCGGGAAAAGTGTTCTTAATATAACTCATATAAAACAACTAAAAGTGATGAATTGAAGTCGAAAATATTAGGGAGTATCTCTTTTACTAACAGTGGTAGTGTTTGGTTTTATGCTAATAGTGGCAAGACTTCTGTACAATTAAGGTGCCTAAATATGTAATAGTACAGAGGATAGTTTCGTCTAATTTCAGACTTGTATTTATATCACACGGTTACGATTTTAATGCGTTTCTCAAACCAAAGCATAATCTCAATAGTATCGGGGACAAGTTATCACTTGGTTAACGATATATAATTTATACAAACTTAAAATCAATATTTAAGTATCGCAAATATGTAAGATGGATACTCTACTCAGCACCAAACTAAGATACATAAAGATGGTTGTTAAATTTAGTGTCGCATATTTTAATTTATGATAATCAACATGGAAATATCACAGATGCCTTCCTAAGTAAATACCCTAGTTAAAAATCATGTAATAAAAAAAACTTTAAATTTCTGAATTATTTTTTACATCTTCTTGAATATAGGGATTGACAAAATCACTAATGGCGAAGGATAGTGAATTTTCCTTGTTAAACAGTGCCATACCCGAATTTATGAAATAATTATCTCTTACTTTTTTGGTAGCTTAATTTAATAAAAATTAACTGCAAAATCAAAGGTGAAGATTTATGATCACCCTAGAGGAATCAACTATTAAATTTATGAAGGAAAGACAATAATTGCCTTCAGTAAATTCACTAATTTAATCCATATTGAGTCTCGTTAATAGCTGTGCATAAAAAACCTCATCTTGTAACTTGGATAAGATTGTTTGATTTATCTAAGTAATTACTCGTGCTTAATATTAGACAGGACTGATACCAAAATTTACCTGTACAATCATATCGTTGTAATTTTTATCACCACAACGAGACGCTGGGTGAACGCAGGGAAGGGGCTGGGGGTTAGGTCTGTATTTCACGCAATTGATAACCGCTATAGTACTTATGCAAAGGTTTTTTAGTGATCGCATTTACACATATATCAAGCCGCCAGTGGAAGTTATTACCCGCAAATAAAACAACCCCATCCCACAAGTGAGATGAGGTTGGAAAGCTATAACTAAAACAGAATTAAGAAATAACTTTAATCAGGTAACGAAGTTTAAAGAGTCAGAAGTGAGAAGCAAAACAGGCTTTATATCTGGCTTATAGAGTTAGGTTTTTTACTTCACTGAGTTACTTTCTGCAATAATTTGATCTATGCAAGACTTCATTTTTTCAGACACAGATCGTACATGGGGTTCTTTAAAAATGGAATTATGAATCCCAGAAATATCATAAATATCCACTCCCCCTAATGCCAATTTCCCCCAACCCATTTTGGAATCAGCCTCTCGTTGTCCAACGACAAGACCATCTTCTGTTCGGAATACCGTTGCTTTACCTGAGTAAACTTGTAAAGCATATTTTCTTAGTGCTTGTATAGTGGCATGTTCCACCATAAATTTCCGGTTGGAGTAAGGTAAGGGGCGACCGAGAATCAAGTGAAAGTGAAAGACAAAGCGCCAGAGTATCTCTTTGATTTGATACTTAAACCGTTCTGTATTTCCTTTTACCTGCTCAATAAGATAGTTAGATGCAATTGCTAAAAGACTGTTCCAATCACGAGAGGCTGGCTTTTGCAATGATATAGATTCAGTATTTTTTGAGCCATAAGTATCAAATAGAACTAGCAAAGCTACTTCCTTACCTTGTATGGTCAATTGCCGAGCCATCTCGTAAGCAATTAAACCCCCAGAAGAGTATCCACCGATTAAATAAGGCTCACGTGGCTGAATAGTCTGGATTTGTTGAATGTAGTGCGCTGCCATGTCTTCAATTCGGGTATAAGGAAGCTGTTTTCCATCTAACCCTTGTGGTTGTAGTCCATAAAATGGTTGATCTGATCCTAAATGCACAGCCAATTCACGAAAACGTAGAACTTCTCCACCTAAACCATGTACACAGAAGAAAGGAGGCTTAGAACCGTTGGGCTGAATAGCTACTAAAGATGACCAAGGAATTGATGTTTCAGATTTGACATCAACTGTTAGCACCGCCGCAATCCCAGGTTTTGAGCATATTTCTCGCTCAACAATATTAGCTAACTGCTCAATAGTTGGGGCTTGCAAAAGGATAGATAGAGCTAGATTTTTACCCACTATTTTTTCAATCTGAGAAAATAGACGTACTGCTAGCAGTGAGTGTCCACCCAAATCAAAAAAGTTATCTGTTATTCCAATCGGATGAATTCCTAAAACATTTTCCCAGATTTCTGTTAGTTGAAGTTGTAATGGATTTTCTGCTGTAGCAAATATTTTTTCTCTTTCAGCATTAGCTGGATTGAGAGCAAGTAAGGCTTGACGATCAACTTGACCATTAGCATTCAACGGCAGAGAATCAACTATGACAAAGGTAGGCAACAAATGCTCAGGTAGCTTTTGCTGGAGAAAACTCAGTAGTTGCTCACTCCCAATCGTCTCGTCTTGTTTGGGGACAAGATAAGCAACTAAATATTTATCTCCAGAAACATCTTCTCTGGCAATCACCACAGCGTTCTGCACGCCTGGATACTGATCCAAAATTGTCTCAATTTCTGTCAACTCAATCCGAAAACCGCGAATTTTAGCCTGATTATCTCGGCGGCCAATAAACTCAATATTGCCGTCACTTAAGTAGCGTCCAAAGTCGCCACTTCTGTAAAGGTATGACTCAGATTCGCTGCTAAAGGGATTAGGGATAAATTTCTCAGAAGTTAATTCGGGACGGTTAAAGTAGCCTTGGACAATACCAATACCACTGATGTAGATTTCGCCAGTAACGCCAATTGGCAGGGGTTGCAATCGCCGATCGAGAATGTAGATTTGGGTATTAGCGATCGCTTTTCCTATAGGAATTTCTGACCGAGTGTTACTGGCTTCAGTGGCAGTTGCCGGATCGTAAACCGTGGCGGTTAAAGTCGTTTCTAGCGATCCATAGCCATTAAGCCAACGTACTTGCTTGCCAACTTTTTCTACCCAAGCTAAATAAGCATTACGTGAGACTTTTTCACCACCAACCATCATCAAGCGTAAGCTGACTGGCAAGGTTTGTGGAGATAGAGACGGTTCTTTAATTAACTGATGCCAAAAATAAGTAGGTAGATTAACAACGGTAATCTGTTGTTGAGCAATGAATGGGAAAAACTGCGCTGTGGATTGTAGCTCTTGAGACTGGAGAATTACAGTAGCACCAGCAATCCAAGTGGGGAACAATGATTCAATGAAAGAATTGCAAGTGATACTAGGTAAGAGTAGGAGGCGATCGCTCTGAGTCAACTCCCAAGTGTCACTGATTGCTAGGCTGTGGGTGACAAGACTACGGTGAGTAATGGCTATACCATTGGGTTTTCCATTGCTGCCGGACACATATATCACACAGGCGAGAGTCTGATCTGTGGTATAGTAATCTTGATTTTCTGTTGTGTGTAGTGCAATCGCTTCCCAATCATTATCTACACAGATAACTTTTACCTGATGCTCAGAGAACTTCTCAACCAATGAGCTTTGGGTTAACAATAAGGATATTTGGGCATCTTTTAAAATGAAAGACAGACTATCTTGCCCAGATGTCGGAGCTATGGATACGTAAGTTCCCCCAGCTTTCAAAATACCCAACAGCCCCACAATCATCTCTAGCGAAGGCTCTACATAAAGACCGACGAGTACCCCCGATTTTACCCCTAGAGTTTGCAAATAGTCGGCTAATTGATTTGCACGCTGGTTGAGTTCCTGATAGGTTAGTTGCTGATTTTCAAAACTTACTGCAATATTATCTGGAGTTCGTTTAGCTTGAGCCTCAAACCACTGATGAATACAAGTATTCTGCGGATAATCAGCCTGTTTGCCATTCCAGTCAACCAATAATTGATGCTGTTCAGGTGCTGTCAACAGAGGTAATTCAGATATCGGCTGATCGGCATTAGCAACAATGCCTTCAAGTAAAGTTTTGAAGTGTCCCAACATTCGCTCTATGGTACTGGCATCAAACATCTCGGCATTGTAATCAAATACCATACCTAGACCATTATCCTGTTCCCGCAAGACTAATGTCAGATCGTATTTGGTTTTACCATGATAGATGTAACCAAATAGAGAAGTAATAGTCAAATCAGGTAGTTGCAATGCCCCCATACCACGACCATTTGACCAAGGAGGATTGAGGGAGAACTTTACTTGAAACAAAGATGAACTGTTCCGACTTTGTTGTTCTGGTCTAAGTTCTTCAATTAGTCTCTCAAATGGTAAGTCTTGATGGCTATAAGCCTCTAAGCAATCCTTACGCACGCGGTCTAACAATTGTCGAAAAGTTGGATTCCCTGCTAAGTTACCCCGCATTACAAGAGTATTAGAGAAAAATCCAATCAGCCGCTCGGTTTCTACTTGTCCCCGGCTCGCACTTGCAAAGCTAATCAGTAGGTCTTCTTGTCCAGAATAACGGTAGAGCAATAGCTCAAACACTGTCAGCAGAGTCATGAACAGGGTAACACCCCATTTTTGACTCAGGTCTGTCAGGGCATGGTTCAGCGTCTTTGATAGCAGCAGGGCAGCGCGATCGCCTCGATATGTCTGCACACCATGAGGACGCAGATGATCGTAAGGTAACTCAATGATCGGTAAATTGCCTTCTAGCTTTTGCTTCCAGTAGTTTACCTGTGACTCTAAAACCTCTCCTTGGAGCCACTGATATTGCCAATTGGTAAAATCGGCATACTGCACTGGTAAAGGAGTTAAAGGAGAAACATTTCCCGCCGACAATGCTTTATAGATGGTAGTGAAGTCTTGATAAAATATATCGGAAGAAGCTCCATCACAAACTATGCAGTGCATATTCCAGATTAGCAGATGCTCGCGATCGCTCAACCGCAGCAGCAGCAACCGCAAAATCGGTCCATTGGCGAGATCAAAGGGTTGATGAGCTTCTTTAGTTGCCAGTAAGAGAGCTTCCGCCTCTCTTTTTTCATCTGGTATTTGCCGCAAGTCAATTATTGGCAGCGTCAAAGAAACATCAGTGGCGATGACTTGAGTAGGTTTTCCATTCACTGCTGGAAAAGTTGTCCGCAGAACTTCATGGCGGCGGACGACTTCTCGCAAACTTTCCTCTAAGAAAGCAACATTGAGATTCCCCGTAAAACGCACCACAACGGGCATATTATTTGAGGAACTATTAGGTTCAAATTGATGCAGGAACCATATCCGTTGCTGACCAAAGGAAAGCGGCAAGTTACCATTCCGTTCACAAACGACAATTGGGGGAATCTGTGAACTGGCAGCTGTAGTAATTTGTCGGAGAAAGTTGATGATTTCGGCTTTTTGAGTTTTTAACTCGGTGAGCAATTCCGGTGTGAGACTATCTTTTGCTGCTCTATAGCGTAAGCGATCGCCCTCTAACCAAAGTTTGACATCGCGCTGACGTAGTTCAGAGAGTAGTTCATCTAATGTTTTCATAGCTCACCTTCCTCATAATCATCGGCGGTTTCACTATCAGCAGCCTGAACACCTTGGGTTGCCCAACGCAGAGTTTCCACTCGTTCAGCTAAATCTGCTACCGTTGGCAATTCAAATAAATTGGACATGAGAATTTCTACTTGCAAGGCTTGGCGCAGTCGAGAAACCACTTGAATTCCTAGTAGAGAATATCCACCCAGTTCAAAAAAGTTGTCGTAAATCCCAACCTGCCTGACATTCAAAACCTGTGTCCAGATATCTGCAATTTGCTGCTCAATGGGAGTGCGAGGCGCTACATAATTTGCTTCCAATTCTGGACGGAAAGAATCAGGCTTTGGTAGTGCCCGACGATCAACTTTGCCGTTAGCATTTAGCGGCAAGGCTTCCAGTGCCATAAAAACCTTGGGCACCATATACTCAGGAAGCTGCTGTTTTAAGAATCGACGTAACTCGGAGATTATTTGCGGGCTATCTTGGCCAATTTCTGCGATAAAATAACCAACCAGTAATTTCTCACCAGGAGCATCTTCTCGAACAATTACTACCGCTTCTTTTATTGCCGGATATTGCAAAAGTGCAATTTCAATTTCACCCAACTCTATGCGGAAACCGCTCACTTTTACCTGATTGTCAATCCGACCCAGGTATTCAATCTTTCCATCTGGCAAATAGCGAGCTAAATCTCCACTTTTATATAAGCGTGATTGAGTATCTGAGCTAAAGGGATTGGCAATAAATCTTTCAGCCGTCAGATCCGGGCGATTGAAATATTCTCGTGCTAAACCATCGCCACCAATATACAACTCACCTGTGATTCCAATTGGAACGGGTTGTAAATGGGAGTCTAATATATAAACTTGGGTATTAGCAATGGGGCGACCAATAGGAATAGAAGCCCCTGGTTTTAGTGGTGCTGTAATGTCATAACAGCAGGTAAAAGTTGTACTTTCTGTCGGCCCGTAACCATTAATTAGTTTACAGTTTTTTACTGTGTTAAGAAATTTCTGGACATGGGTAACGGATAAAACATCACCACCTGCTAACAGTTGACGTAAGGGTTTTAAAGCATCAATTTTCTCATCGACTATTAGATGGAATAAACCCGCCGTTAGCCATAAGGTTGTCACCTGATATTGCTGAATAAATTGTCCTAATTCGTCTAAAGATGGAGTATGGGGAGGAAAGATTACTAGTTTTCCACCGTTAAGCAAACAACCCCAAATTTCAAAAGTTGAAGCGTCAAAGGAGACGGGACTAATTTGCAGAAATACTTCTTTGGTAGTAAGGCTTACATAGTTAGTCTCTTTAACTAATCTAACTACACTTTGATGGATAACACTAACACCCTTGGGTTGACCTGTAGAACCAGATGTGTACATTACATAAGCCAAGTTATTAGCTTTAACACTAGTAACTGAATTCTCTGGTGTTTTTTGGTTGATAGTATCCCAGTCAGTATCTAGACAAATTACACTTGCTGTGTGAGCAGGTAGTTTGTCAATTAGCTGTTTTTGGGTCAACAGTAATTTGATCTGGGTGTCTGAAAGCATGAAAGCCAAACGTTCTTGCGGATACCCCGGATCTAGGGGGACATAGGCTCCACCTGCTTTCAAAATCCCTAAAAGACCTACTACCATTTCTAAGGAGCGATCAACGCAGATTCCCACAAGCACATCTGCACCTACTCCTAGTGTTTGCAGGTATTGCGCTAATTGATTGGCGCGAATATTTAACTCTTGGTAAGTAAGTTGCTGTTCTTGAAATACCAACGCCACAGCATCAGGGGTGCGTTCTACCTGCTCCTCAAATAACTGATGAATAGATTTATCTCGGGGATACTCTGTTTGAGTCTGATTCCATGTTGATAATAACTGTTGCTCAACTGCTGGTAAAATTGGCAATTTAGCAATACTTTGATTGGGGTTAGCAACTATACCCAATAACAAAGTTTCAAACTCTGCCATCCGGTGGCGAATAGTGTCAGCGTCAAATAAATTAGTGTTGTACTGACATTCCAGGGTCATCTGACCACGTAATTCCGTGGCGTTGATGAACAGTTCAAAATTCTCGAAGGAACGGGGGTTAGAGAAAAATTCTACTTCCAACCCAGTGAAGGGGAGTTTATCACTATCTAAACCCTGATCGATATTAAATGTAATGGGAACTAGGGGAATACGGCTAGAATCCCGTGCCAAAACTAATTTTTTGACCAGACTACCAAAGGTAAATTGTTGATGATCGTAAGCATCTAAGACAGCCGATCGCCGCGATCGCAAGTAGTCGCTGAAAGATTTTTCGCCATCAATCTGGCTACGCAATGGTAATAAGTTTACACAATGTCCTACGAGATTATATTGCCCCAAAGCAGCTTGTCCGGCGGCTGGAATACCAACAACCAAGTCGTTTTGTCCTGTCAGACGGTGCAGCCAAACTTCAAACCCTCCCAGGATAGTAGTCATAAAGCTACAACCAAGTTTTGTCCCTAGTTGTTTGAGGTTGGCAACTAGTTCGGGGCTTAAATGCCAATCTTCACGGGCAGCGTTAAAGGTTCTGAGTGGTGGACGGGGGCGATCGCTGGGGAAATCTACAACAGGTACAGAGTCAGCGAATTGTTCCAACCAATATTTTTCTGTGGCGATCGCTTCTGGACTATCCGCCTCTTCTTCCTGCAAAATCGCATATTCACTTAAATTGTCTGGTTCTTCCAATTCAGGAACAATCCCCTGTTGCAAGCCAGAATAAAGTTTACCCAAATCTGGCATCAGCACTGCCCAAGACCAACCATCACAAATAATATGATGTGCCGTCAAAGTAGCTAGATGCTCGTGCGCCTGCAATTTGACAATTTTTGCCCGAAATAGCGGCCCATGTTCCAAATCAAAAGGTTGCTCTACCTCTTGCCGCAAGATACTAGCTAATTTTTCCTGTTGTTCTTGTGGTTCCAGGCTAGAAATATCAATAACAGGGATTTCAATTTGCCGAGAAGCAACAATGCAGAGTGTATTGCCATCCGTGCTAAAAGTTGTCCGCAGTGCTTCATGACGTTGTACTAACTTTTCCACCGCAGACTGGAAAACTTTGACATCAAGTTCGCCTTTTAGTCGCAGAGATTGGGATTCGTTATAAGCACAATTGGCAGCATCCCCCATTTGTACAGAAGCCCAGATTTCTTTCTGTGATTCTGTAGCAGGGGCGGTTAGAAGTAATTCTCCATTTGCAAATGGATCAAAATCAACCGCAGTTAAACTGGATTGGTAATCTACAGGTAATAAGCTCATAAAATTCTATTATTTTCTCAGTTTATTCAAAGTAAAATTTAATTTTTTCTTGGAAAATCATTGTCATTTAAATTCATTGTTTAGCCAAGATTCTAGACTTTAAATAATTACGCATTGGAACCTCTACAAATCTATATGTCAATGATGCGGCCAATATGATAATCATAAGAAATACTCCTAAAGATGTCAAGGCTTCATGCTCTGTGAATCCTTTACCAAAAGCATAGTTGAATTTATAAAACCACAACATTTTTAACAATTCTTGAA
Source organism: Nostoc sp. UCD121 (assembly GCF_014222285.1). Classification (GTDB taxonomy): domain Bacteria; phylum Cyanobacteriota; class Cyanobacteriia; order Cyanobacteriales; family Nostocaceae; genus Nostoc. The sequence continues at coordinate 377 of NZ_JACKZS010000189.1, read as the reverse complement.
CAAACCAATGAACCATGTAAATCGAGTAAGATATAGTCCCGAAATACAGCATCAACCGTGAATTTAAAAACTTCGACACTAGACTATTATTGTTGATAGATACAGCTAAAATTAGGAGAGAAAAAGCTGGCAAAATTAGCCAATCATGAAGACTACGCCAATAAGTCCAGTAGTAATTCATAATCATAATTATCCAAGTTATAGCTATAATTGCTAGGATATTAAGATTAAAATAATTTCTATAATTACCTCTGCGATAGATTTTATAAGTTATAATGCCGAGTATGCACTCTAGCCCGCACCTCGCTATGGAAGGTATGCCAATAATACTATCTAAGTTTCCACGGGTAAAAGCGATTAGTAGTAATATACTTAAG